>NZ_RZRQ01000595.1:0-2048 GCF_003997785.1 Mesorhizobium sp. M7D.F.Ca.US.004.01.2.1
ACACGGTGCACGGCCTGTATATCGACGGTGCGGGCAATCAGGTGATGGCCGACATTATCCGTTCCTTGCGGGTGACCACGCGTCTCTACGAGGTGTCGAGCCTCAAGGACAGGCTCTTGCCGGATTCCAGGGAACATCTGGAAATCCTGGAAAGCCTGGCGGCCGGCGACCCGAAAACGGCTCGCCGCACAGTGCAGTTCCACCTGAAAAGCCTGCAGAAATACGCGCTCGACAGTTTTGGGAGCTGATTGTCGGACGGCGCGGCGGCCGCGCCCGCAGCGCCGCCTTCTTCGATAAAAGTCGTGCGCCGTTTGTCTAGGGTATGCGCGTCGGAGTCTATTGCATACGACACGTATACGACTGACCCTATTGCCAGCAACGGATCCGTATGGAGCACAAGACTGTGAAGCAGAAGGTTTACGATGCGATCGTGATTGGCGGGGGCCTTGCCGGGCTGGTGGCTGCCTATGATCTGCGAGACAAGGACATTCTGGTCGTCGAAGAGAGCTCGCGTCCTGGAGGCCGAATCCATTCGTTAGCGCGTCCGCCCTACTGGTTGAATCTCGGCGCGCATATGTTCGGCACTCCCGGATCAATCATAGGCGACCTTGTCGAGGAACTGCGCCTGACGTCGCTCCCGATAAACGGCGATCTGTTTGGTATGTCTTTCGGTGGCCGCCAGCTACTGAGCGGTCGCGCGGAGACATTTCCGCTTCGCCTTCCACTTTCCCTGGCCGGGCGTGTGGACTTTGTGCGCATGGGACTCAAATTGCGTTCTGGCAGCAACGACATGGTCATGGCCATGGCCGCCCGATCCGGCGAGACCGCCGCCGACACCAGGTCACGGGTTGTGGCCTACAAGAATGACCGCACGCTTGGTGAATTTATTGGCGCTCTTGGCCCCGACGTTGCCCAAATCCTCACCGCTATCACAGAACGCACCGGAGGCGATCCTGCGGAAATGGCCGCCGGCTACGCGCTTCGCTCTTTCGCAAATGTGTGGAGCAAACACTCGCCAGGCCGCAACCTTGTCGGCGGATCAGCCCTGTTTCCGTTGGCGCTCAGTGAGCGTCTTGGCAAGAAGATACTTTATGATACGCAAGCAACTCGGATTCAAAGCGCGGATGGCAGCGTCGAGGTGGATGTTGTCGCCGGCACCACCCGATCCACGTTCATGGCACGGCATTGTATCGTTGCGGCTCCGGCCTTTGTTGCCGCCCAGATCGTCAAGGACCTCCCGTCAGATACGTTGCACGCGTTGAAGTCGATCCGTTATGGGGCATTTCTGACTGCAGCGGTTCTGACGGCAGAAACAGCGCCGATGCCCTGGGAGCGACACTATGCGATCTCCACACCAGGCCGGGCCTTCAGCACGATTTTCAATCAAGCGACGACGCTGAGAGAAGATCCCACCAACCGCCAGCCTGGCGGCAGCCTGATGCTGTTCCGGGGCGCCAAAGGTGCTGCGCAACTCATGCAGCTCAGCGACCGTGAGATTGTCGAACGCTTTCGCGCCGACCTGATTGCCGAGTTTCCAGAGGCGGCATCATGCATAAGCGAAATCGTCGTCCAACGGTGGGAAGCCGGGGCCCCCTACTCCTGGCCCGGTCGCGGTACATTGCAGGCTGCACTGGCACGGCCGCTCGGCAGCATCCACCTGGCTGGCGACTACTTGGAGTTTCCCAACATGGAGGTTGCCGCCCGAACTGGCCGTGAGGCCGCTGATGCGGTCCGGTCGAACCTGCCAATCCGAGCATGAAGTTGGAGCTTCACGCGCAAGAGCCATGCCCTTCAGGAACGATGCGCCGCGACATCAAAGTAGGCGCCGCTGTACCGATATTGTTTCAAGGGCGCACGCGCCGGGCACGGAAATCGGTCAATGCTACGCCTAACGAGGCGCAGGTAATCATCGCGATCGCTGCCCAGCCGCGCGGCGCGATGCGCTCCCCAAGCAACACAAAGCCGATGATGGACGCCACAACCGGCTCCAGCGAGACCAGCACGCCATAACGGTGTGCCGGGAGCGTCGCAAGCGCCCGGTATTCCAG
>NZ_RZRQ01000596.1:0-2022 GCF_003997785.1 Mesorhizobium sp. M7D.F.Ca.US.004.01.2.1
GAGGAACAGTGCGGCCTCGGCAACGTCGCGCGGCTCGACGAAGCGGCGCAGCGCGGTGGTTGCCTGGATGGCTTCGGGGTTGCGCTCTCCCTTGGCGATCCTGGCTTTCAGACCGTCCGAAAGCGTGTAGCCGGGTGCCACCGCATTGACGCGCACACCATGCGGACCGAGTTCGGCGGCCAGGATCTGGGTCAAGGCCAGAACGGCATGCTTTCCGGGCGTGTAGGCGGGCAGGGACAGCGGCGCGAAAGAGGCGAGCGAGCCGACATTCAGGATCGCGCCTCGCCCGGCAGCCGACATCAGCCGGCCGAACACCTGGCAACCCCGCAGGGTGCCGCGATAATTCACCCGCCACATCCTCTCGTCCTCGTCCAGATCCTGGTCGAGGACGTGCTTGCCGCTCTGCAGGATGCCGGCGCAATTGACGACGATTTGAGGTGTGCCGAACGCAGCGCTGACGGCCTGCGCCAGCGCTTCCACCGAGCCGGATTCGGCAACATCGGTTTGGACAAATAGCGCGCGCGGTGCGCCCGCCGCCTTGCAGGCGCCAACCGCCTCATTGCCCCGTGCCGCATCCCTGCCGGCGACGACCACATGGTAGCCATCCTCGGCAAAGCGCAGCGCTATCGCGCGTCCGATGCCGGAAGTGCCGCCGATGACGACGGCCGTCAATGTCTCAGCCATTGCCGCGGCCCTTGCGCTCGATGTCGAAGAATTCGGACATGGCCCGGACCTGGAAATCCATCATCGGGCGCCCCGGCTGAATGCGGCAGCCAATCTCTTTTGCCGCCTTTAGCAGGGCGGTCTCGGCGGGCTCCATGATGATATCCACGACCGTCATGTCCGGGGTCAGCCGGCTCACGTCCAGCGGCAGCGGGTCGCCGGCATGCATGCCGACCGGTGTGGCGTTGATGGCCATATGCATGCCGGAAGGATCTGCCTCGCCGACATGGATGCGGCATTTCGGGAAGACCAGCGCAACCAGCGCCGCCAGTTTTTCGGCGCGGCCGGTATCGATGTCCGCAAGGCGGATCTCTTCCGCGCCGGCTTCGGCGAGACAATAGGCCAGGGACGCGCCGGCGCCACCGGCTCCGACCTGGAGAATGCGGCGGCCGGCAATCTCATGTCCGCCTGCGTTGAGGCCATCGATGAAGCCCACGCCGTCGAAATTGTCGGCGTACCAGCTGCCATCGGGCAGCCGGCGCACGGAATTGGCGCTTTGCACCCGCGCGGCGCGGTCGTGAGCGGCGGTGCATTTGTGATAGACCGCGACCTTGTACGGCACCGAGATGATGACACCGCGGATGTTCTCGGCCGCCGTGATGCCGGCCCAAAAGGTTTCGAAATCCTCCGGGCGGCAGCTCAATGGCACCATGAGGCTGTCGAGGCTCTTTTGCTCGAAGATCTCGTTGAATATGCCGGGGCTCTTGGCGTGTGCCACGGGATGGGCCAGCATCACGAAGATGTCGGCCTTGCCGGTTCCGCGCATCGGTTCACTCCTTTTCTTTTGACAGTTCATGGGCGCTGAGGATCTCCAGTGCCTGGACGAGGGACGAGTGGTCGGCCTCAAACCCTGCACCAAGGTCGGCATGCACAGCACTTGCAGCAAATTATTGCCGTATGATATAGGACATCATACAAATTTCAACATCCCTTTCGCACATCGGAGACTGACCGGAAAATGCAAGAGCGCCCCAATACGCTGAAGGCTGCCGTGACAGCCGGGCGAGCCCATATCGGCATCTGGTGCTCGCTGGCTTCAGCCCTCACCACGGAAATTGTCGCAGGCTCTGGAGCCGGCTGGCTGCTGATCGATGGCGAACACAGCCCCAACGATTTGCGCAGCATCATGGCCCAGCTGCAGGTCATGGGCGGCTTCGACAGTGAGGCGGTGGTGAGGCTGCCCTCCGACGATCCCAATTTGATCAAGCAAGCGATGGACATCGGCGCGCGCAGCCTGATGATCCCCAATGTGCGGACGGCGGATCAGGCGCGCAGCATCGTTGCCGCGATGACCTATGC
>NZ_RZRQ01000597.1:0-2016 GCF_003997785.1 Mesorhizobium sp. M7D.F.Ca.US.004.01.2.1
TTGGTGGACGTCGGGCGGCGAGGCGGCGGCGGTTGCGGAACTTGCCAAGGCATTCGATGCGACCGGCAATCATTGGGTGGACGGCGCCATTGCCGGTTCCGGCGGCACGGCGCGGCCGATCATGATCAGTCGCATCACCGGTGGCGATCCGATGGGCGCCACGCAATTCAACCATGGCCGGCAGGCGGAAGAGCTGGTGCAGGCCGGCCTGATGCGCGATCTCACCGACGTCGCCACCAAGGGTAAGTGGACGGAAGTCGTCCGGCCGAAGAGCCTGCTCGACAGCTGCACCATCGACGGCAAGATCTATTGCGTGCCCGTCAACATCCATTCCTGGCAGTGGCTGTGGCTGTCCAACGAGGCCTTCGAGAAGGCCGGCGTGCCGATGCCGAAGGACTGGAATGAATTCGTCGCGGCAGCGCCCGCGCTGGAAAAGGCCGGCATCATCCCGCTCGCCGTCGGCGGACAGGCCTGGCAGTCCTCCGGCGCCTTCGACGTGCTGCTTGCGGCAGTGGGCGGCACGGATACGTTCCTCAAGGTCTACAAGGACAAGGATGCCAAGTTCGCCGCCGGGCCCGAAGTCGCCAAGGTCTTCAAGGCCGCGGACGATGCCCGCAAGATGGCGAAGAACACCAATGTGCAGGACTGGAACCAGGCGACCAACCTGGTCATCACCGGCAAGGCCGGCGGCCAGATCATGGGCGACTGGGCGCAAGGCGAGTTCCAGGTTGCCGGCAAGACCGCCGGCAAGGACTATACCTGCCTGCCAGGCCTTGGGCTTAACGAAGTCATCGCCACCGGCGGCGACGCTTTCTACTTCCCGGTGCTCAAGGATGCCGAAAAGTCCAAGGCGCAGGATGTGCTGGCCGAGACGCTGCTCGATCCCAAGACGCAGGTCGCCTTCAACCTCAAGAAGGGTTCCCTGCCGGTGCGCGGCGACGTCGATCTCAATGCGGCGAACGACTGCATGAAGAAGGGCCTCGCCATCCTCGCCAAGGGCGCCGTCATACCGTGGACGGACCAGCTGCTTTCGCAGGACACCCAGAAGCAGAAGGAAGATCTCTTCGCCGAGTTCTTCGCCAAGCCGGAGCTGACCGTCGAAGAGGCGCAGAAGCGCTTCGCCGACCTCATCGCTTCGGCGGACTGACGTTGGAGGCAACCCACCTCGCTCCCGGCCTTGCGAATGCAAGGCCGGGAGCACAATGCCCTTACCCAGCCCGGCTGACGAGATGAGCAAGAGCGAACGTCCCAATCCGCTGTTCCGCAACCTCAATGCGAAGGTCGCCTCGATTCCGATGATCCTCACCGCAGTGGTGGTTTTCGTCGGCGGCACCGTTTGGACGGTGCTCTATTCCTTCACCAATTCGAAGCTCTTGCCGCGGCTGAATTTCGTCGGGCTCGACCAGTATTACCGGCTGTGGGCGACGCCGCGCTGGCTGATCTCGATCGAGAATCTGTTGATCTACGGCGTGATCTCGCTGGTGTTCTCGCTGGTCATCGGCTTCCTGCTTGCTGCGCTGCTCGACCAGAAGATCCGCTTCGAGGACACGTTCCGCACCATCTTCCTCTATCCGTTCGCGCTTTCCTTCATCGTCACCGGCCTGGTCTGGCAATGGCTGCTCAATCCCGATTTCGGCGTCCAGCACGTGGTGCGGGACCTCGGCTGGACGAGCTTCAGCTTCGACCCGCTCTACAATTCCAGTATCGTCATCTACGGCATATCGATCGCGGCACTGTGGCAGGGCACTGGGCTCATCATGTGCCTGATGCTGGCCGGCCTGCGCGGCATCGACGAGGATATCTGGAAGGCAGCGCGAGTGGATGGGATACCGATGTGGAAGACCTATCTGTTCATCGTCATCCCGATGATGCGGCCGGTCTTCATCACCACGCTGGTCATCATCGCGTCGGGCATCGTCAAGGTCTATGACCTCGTCGTGGCCCAGACCAGCGGCGGCCCGGGCATCGCTTCCGAAGTGCCGGCCAAATACGTCTACGACTACATGTTCTTCGCCC
>NZ_RZRQ01000598.1:0-2004 GCF_003997785.1 Mesorhizobium sp. M7D.F.Ca.US.004.01.2.1
CTGCTGCGGCAGATAGGCGGCGCGAACGCCGGGCGCGCGGATAACCTCGCCGGCCATCGGCTTCAGGACGCCGACAATACCTTTCATCAGCGTCGATTTGCCGGAGCCGTTGGCGCCGACGACGGCCGTCAGCGAGCCCTTGCGGATGGTGCCGTCGAGATGATGGATTGCAGGGTGGCTGCCGTAGCCAAGCGTCAGGTCGCGGAATGTCAGGCAGGTGTTTGTCATTCTGCGATCCGTGAGGGCGGCGAAATCCGGCTGCGGGCAGCGGCCGATTGGATATGTGATGTTATTACATTAGTCAACAAGCCAATCCGGCGGAATTGCGGCTGGCGGGTCAACTTGCCGTGTGGGGATATCATATGCCCTTGGCCCAAGGGGATTCGACTTGGCGACCTTGCCCGAAGCTGGCGGCAACTCTAAAGAGGCGCAACCGCCACAGGAAGGAACCATCCAATGAGCATTCGTCGCATCGATGTTGGCCCGCGCATGAGCCAGATCGTCATTCACGGAGATACCGTCTATCTGGCCGGTCAGGTCGGTCAGCCGACCGGCAACGTCGCTTCGCAGACCAGGGATATCCTGGCGGCTGTCGACGAACTGCTGGCCAAGGCCGGCTCCGACAAGACCAAGATCCTGCAGGCGATCATCTGGCTGGCCGACATGAGCACCTTTGCCGAGATGAACGCGGAGTGGGACAAGTGGGTGCCGCAAGGCAACACTCCGGCTCGCGCCACCGGCGAAGCAAAGCTCGCCACCCCGGAATATCTGGTCGAGGTTATTATTACGGCTGCGATTTGATCGGCGGTTTTCTACCTCCCCCTTGTGGGGAGGTCGGACCGAAGGTCCGGGTGGGGGTTGGCGCCGCTGCCCTCCGCTATGGCTCCGGGCGTTAGGCGTTCGAAAAGCCAAATCGTTGGCTTTTCGCCAGCCTGCGGCTGGACACGCCTCACCCCTGCGACGGCCTGAACCTTGCCACCAGCGTGTGGCTCTCGGCCGGGTAGGTAAAGCGCACATGGGTGACCGGGTGATCGGCGCTCCATGTCCGTCGCTCGACCACGAGGCACGGCGCGCCGGCTTCGATATCGAGCGCGGCCGCGATATGCCTGTCGGCGGCGACAGCGCGAATCCGGTGCTCGGCTTCGCTCCACGGCACGCGGCCAATCAGCCATGGTCCTGGTGCTATGGCCACGAATTCCTCGTCTGCTGCCTCGGGCACGGCGGTGAGATTGATCAGCCGCTGTTCATGCGCGAACGGACGCTCGCCGGCGAAATGCCCGCACTCCAGCGCCAGCACTGGCCCGGCCGCGCCCAGCTCCAGCAGGGCGCGATCCTCGGCGCTGCTGCGCCTTTTGTGTCGCGCGACGCGCTCGTAGCGGTAGGGTAGGCCGAGCGCTTCGACCTCGATGCGGATATCGTGGATTTCCAGCACCGCCGCTTGCGACTGCGGCCGGCGCACAAAACTGCCTGAGCGGCGGCGCCGCTCGATCAGCCCAGCCTTGGCAAGCTGCGACAGCGCCTTGTTCACCGTCATGCGCGAGCAATTGTATTGCGTGCTCAACTCGTGCTCGAACGGAATGCGGTGACCAGGCGCCCAGGCACCGGACATGATGCGTTCACTGATGTCGGACAGGATGCGCTGGTGCAGCGAGACGCTACCTTCAGCATCCGCAGTCTCGACAATGCTCATGCCGAAAGCGCCATCATAACGCTGCGAAACCGCTCGGTGATGGCCTCGCGCTTGACATGCCTGCCGCCGCTGACCTGTTTCTGGCCATGCACCCAGACGCAATCGACCTTGCTGCCATTGGCGAAGATCCAGGCGTCGAGGATTGCGTCACCGGTCTTGCCGGCCAGCGAGGGATTGTTGGCGTCGAGCGAGACGAGATCGGCGGATGCGCCGGCGGCGATTGCGGAGGCGCCGGCGCCAAGGGCGACGCTGCCGCCGTCGAGTGCGGCGTCGAACAGCGCGCGGCCGGTCGAGCCGCCCGCGACCGCCAGCAC
>NZ_RZRQ01000599.1:0-1992 GCF_003997785.1 Mesorhizobium sp. M7D.F.Ca.US.004.01.2.1
GTCTTACCCCCTTTGGTCTCGCCCCGGCCATGCCAGGCATTGACGTTCTGGCCAAGCAGCGTCACTTCGCGCACGCCGGCTTCCGCCAGGCGCTCAGCCTCCGCAACAATCTGCGCCACCGGCCGCGAGACTTCGGAGCCTCTGGTGTAAGGCACGACGCAGAAGGTGCAGAACTTGTCGCAACCTTCCTGCACGGTGAGGAAGGCGGTGACGCCACGCTTGATGACCTCGGCGCGCTTCGGCTGCGGCAGATGCTCGAACTTGTCCTCGATGGCGTAGTCGGTCTCGACGATCTTCTCGCCGCCGCGCACCCGCGCCAGCACGTCGGGGAGCCGGTGATAGGTCTGCGGGCCGATGACCAGGTCGACGGCCGGAGAACGGCGGATGATCTCGGCGCCTTCGGCCTGCGCCACGCAGCCGGCGACGCCGACCAGCATCTCACGGCCGGCCAAGGCACGTTCGGCTTTCATATCGCGAATACGGCCGAGCTCGGAATAGACCTTTTCGGCCGCCTTCTCCCTGATGTGGCAGGTGTTGAGCAGCACCAGGTCGGCCTCGCCAATGGCATCGGTCGCGGTGTAGCCGTCGGCGGCCAGCGCATCGGTCATACGCTGTGAATCATAGACGTTCATCTGGCAGCCATAGGTCTTGATGAAGACCTTCCTGGTCGCTGCAGCCGGCGCGGCGGCCATCCCTTCGGCCACGGCGTCGATGTCGTCACGCTCTATCGTGTTCAAGTCCATCCGGCGGCTTCTAACGCCTTTCCGTGACAAAAAACAGACGATTTTCAGCATGCGCCTGCAGGCACATGCCGGGGCTAGCGGCTCGGGCGCGGATCGGCAAGCGCTGCCTGCATCATCCCGCGCACCTGACTTTCCATCAGTTTCGACGTTTCCTTGCGGTTCGAGCCCTTGGAAAAGGCGATCGGTTCGCCGAAATGCACCTCGACGTCGAGGGCGCCCTCCGCCAGCAGCACCCTGAGATGCGGCATCAAATCCTCATCGCCGATCCAGGCGGCAAGCGGGCGGTGCCGGCGGCCGAGCGGCACGCCGTGCAGGCGCGTGTAGGCAATCGCCACCGGTTGGATGAAGACCTGCTCGGCCGCGCCTTCCGAAATCGCCATCGAGGCAGCGCCAAACAGCGTGCTCTTGAACGGCAGGATCATGTTGCCGTCGCCGGTCGAGCCCTCGGCAAACAGCACCATGGCATCGCCCTTGGCCATGCGGCTGGCGATCTCGCTTGCCTGGTCGCCCGAGGAACGCTTGCGTTCGCGCTCGATGAACACGGTGCGCTGCAGCTTCGACAGCATGCCGATCAGCGGCCAGCCTTCCATATCGGCTCTGGCGATGAACTTCACATCGACCATGGAGCCGAGCACCATGATGTCGGTCCAGGAGATGTGGTTGGAGGCAACCAGCAGCGGGCGCTTGTCAGAGAGCGTACCCTTGACATGGATGCGCATGCCGAGCGCCCTGATGATGAGCCTGTGCCAGATCTTGAGGATGATCGTTTCCGGCCACCAGCCGGTCTTCATCGACAGTATCTGCAATGGCACGAGGACCAATGAGCCGGCGACAACGAGGCCCAGCGCCAGGAAAATCCTGATTTTCTTGATCATCGCCCTACCCCGGCCGTCTCGCTAGCGAAGATCGCGGCGCATGACAAGCGCGCCGGTCGGCCCGTGCTCCGCCGACCTGTAGTAATTCGGACGCTTGCCGACCTCGCGGAAGCCCAGCCGACGGTAAAGCGCAATCGCGGCGACATTGGTCTCGTCGACTTCGAGGAACAGCGCTTCGGCGCGCTGCGCGTGCAGTTCGCGCAGCACCGCGTCCATCAATTGCCAGCCCAATCCCTGGCGGCGATGCGATCGCGCCACCGCCACGGTCAGGATCTCGCCTTCGCCGGCCGCGAGCCTCGCCAGCACGAAGCCGACGGGCGGCTTGGCACCCTGCCCGGTTTCGCGCGCGGCGTAGCCGAACACGGTGTCCTGTT
>NZ_RZRQ01000059.1:0-23479 GCF_003997785.1 Mesorhizobium sp. M7D.F.Ca.US.004.01.2.1
GCTCTTGCCTAATCCTCTCATATGGCTTGCGCGGCCCAGTTGGATGCGCAAAACTGACATCATGAGCGAGGCACTGCAGGAGTTGATTGATATCGCCGGCCGCCATGCGCGCGGGCGACGAACGGCAACGGCGATCCCCCGCGTTTCGATAGGCCGCAGCGAAGTCGCCACGGCACCAATGGCGGGGGTATGGGGGTCGGGGGTGCTGTTTGTGCTGCAGGGCGCGAAAAAGGTTCTGATCGGAGACCGGACCCTTCGATACGATCCCGCCAGCTATTTCATCTACACTGTCGACACACCCACCATCAGCCAGTTGGTCGCGGCGAGCGCCAAACATCCTTACCTGGCGATCGGCTTCACTCTCGACCTGCAGGCCGTCGCCGCCCTCCTCGTCGAGCACGAGCCCGCGCTCGGCGGCGACAGTTTCTCCACCTCGCCCGTCAACGAAGAGCTGCTCGACGCATTGCGTCGCATCATGCGGCTGCTCGACCGGCCAGGGGAGATTCCCGTGCTGGCGGCCATGCTCGAACGCGAGATGCTGTTTCGGCTGCTGCAAGGCCCCCAGGGCGGAAAGCTTCGCCAGCTTGCGCGTGCCGACGGCCATCTGTCCCGGATTGGCCAGGCCATCGCCTGGATCCGCACACATTGCCATCAGCCGGTCCGGGTCAGCGATCTGGCCGAAATCGCCCATATGAGCAACGCTGCATTTTACCGCCACTTCAAGGCGGCGACGGCGATGAGCCCGATCCAGTATCAGAAACAGATCCGGCTGCTGGAGGCCCGCCATTTGCTGCTTGCCCAGCCAGGCAATGTTGCAAGCGTCGCCTTCGCCGTCGGCTATGAGAGCGCTTCCCAGTTCAGCCGGGAGTATGCCCGCCAGTTCGGCTCACCGCCGGCGCGCGACGCAGCGCGGCTTTCGGCGGCAGGCGAGGTGGCCGTAGAGATCATCTAGACCTTGCGTTTGCGACCCGTGTCGCGTCGCTTCTCGCCGACGCCGACGGTCAGTGCCATGGCCAGCGCCATCGTCGCCGACAGCGACCGGAAGCCGGCGAAATCCGCCTCGGCCACCTCAAACCAGACCTTGGCGAACTGGGCGAGCGGCGAAAACGAGCTGTCGGTGATGGCGACGATCGGCACGCCCTGTTCCGAGATGCTACGCGCTTCCTCGATGGTGGCCGGGGCGTAGGGCGCGAAGGAGATGGCGATGACGGCATCCGCCGGTGTGGCGAAGCCGATCATCTCGGCGTTCAGGCCGGCGGCCGATTCGATCAGCTGGTTGCGGATCTTCAGCTTGCCCAGCGCATAGGCGATGTATGACGCCACCGGATAGGAGCGGCGCTTGGCCAGCACATAAATGGTCTCGGCCTTTGCCAGCAGCGAAATCGCGTCTTCCAGATGCGCATCGTCCAGCGTGCGCGAGATATCGTTGAGCGAGGTGCTGGCGGCGGCGACGAAGCCGTCGAAGATGGCACGATGACCGGCGCCGCCCTCGGCCTTGGTGCGCAGCGCCTGCAGCCGTTCGTCATAGGACGAGTTGCGCTCGCGCAGCCGCTCGCGAAACACCTGCTGCAGGCTGGTGAAGCCGTCGAAGCCAAGCTGCTGGGCAAAGCGGATCAAGGTCGAAGGCTGCACGCCGGCCGAAGCGGCGATGCTGGCGGCGGTGCCGAAGGCGATATCGTCGGGATTGTCGAGCGCATAGGCGGCGATCTGGGCGATGCGCTTCGGCAGGCTTTCGCGCCGGTCAAGGATCGTGGCGCGCAATGTCTCGAAGTCACGAGGTACCCGTTCGTCCATCGTCGGCCCGTCCAAGCTCATCGGTGAAAGCGTCCTCTCTGCCCCATCATAGCGAGCCTGCGCAAGAACGCCATAAAAAATGAGGCAGACATTCCATTCCAAGGCAAAATGGACTAATTCATCCATCTGATACATCAGGCAGTGGAGAAACGGAAAATGGTCGGCGTCGGTCTCATCGGCACGGGTTTCATGGGCAAGTGTCACGCCATCGCATGGAGTGCCGTCGGCGCCGTCTTTCCGGATGTCGCCAAGCCAAAGCTTGTGCATCTCGGCGAGGTCAATGAGGAGCTTGCTCAACGCAAGGCAGGCGAGTTCGGTTTCGCCAAGGCGTCCGGCGACTGGCGCGCCGTCGTCAACGACCCGGAGGTCGACATCGTCTCGCTGACCACGCCCAACCAGTTCCATCCGGAAATGGCCATCGCGGTTCTTCAGGCCGGCAAGCATCTGTGGTGCGAAAAGCCGATGGCGCCGAGCTTTGCCGAAGCCGAGGCGATGGCAGCGGCGGCCAAAAAGTCCGGTAAGATCGCGGCGCTGGGCTACAATTACATCCAGAGCCCGGCCATCCGCCACATCGGTGCGCTGCTCGACGAGAAGATCATCGGCGAGGTCAACCATCTGCGCATCGAGATGGATGAGGACTTCATGGCCGACCCGGAGGCGCTGTTCTTCTGGAAGCACGAAGCCGCTTCCGGCTATGGCGCGCTCGACGATTTCGCCGTGCATCCGCTGTCGCTGGTTTCCGCCCTGTTCGGTCGCGTCGCCAGCGTCATCTGCGACATGGCCAAGCCCTATGCCGACCGCAAGGTGGCTAGCGGCGGGCGCCGCGCGGTCGAAACCTACGACATCGCCAGCGTGCTGATGCACCTGGAAAACGGCATTGCCGGCACGCTGCTGGTCAATCGTTCCGCCTGGGGCCGCAAGGGCCGCATTGCCATCCAGATTTTCGGCTCGAAGGGGTCGATCCTGTTCGATCAGGAGCGGATGAACGAAATCCAGCTCTATGTCACCGCCGATCGCCCGACCGAACAGGGCTATCGCACCATCCTGGTGGCGCCGCACCACAAGCCCTACGACGCCTTCCTGCCGGCGCCCGGCCATGGGCTCGGCTTCAACGATCTCAAGATCATCGAATGCCACGAACTGCTGACGCGGCTTGCCGGCAAACCGGCGCGGCTCATCGAATTCGCCGAAGGGCTGGAGATCGAGCGCACCGTGCACGCGATGGCGCGCTCCTTCGAGGAAAAGCGCTGGGTCGATGTGAGGTAGTCTCGCACCCGGTTTTCGCTTCGCGAAGGTGCTTCAGACGGCGGCGGTCGAGGTGTTTGTCTCCCAGCCGTTGACCCAGACCTGCCGCAACCGATCACCTTCGCCCTTGAACCGTAGTCCCGTCGCCTGGCAATCCTCGATCCGGTCGCTGCGGAAATTGCGGATCGCCTGGCGCAACTCGCACCAGCCGACGATGTTGGCGGTTTCGGCGTAATAGATCAGGGCGATAGGCCGAACGAGCCGCTCGGAGGCGCGGCCCATTTCGTCGCGATAGGAGAGGTCGAGCTTCTCCTCGTCACGAATGGCGCGGCGCACCAGCGCCAGGTCGATCGCACCGGTCGAAGGCGCGGCGAACCCCCACGCATGCAGCGCATTGGCGTCGAATGCCTGTCGCAAGGGCGGCGGCACCGCGCCGGCGATCTTTGCACTGACGCGCTTGGCCGCCTGCTTGAGTTCGCTGTCCCCCGTGCGCTCCAGCAGTGCCAGCGACAGGATGATCGCCTCCATCTCCTCGATCGAAAACATCAGCGGCGGCAGGTCGAAGCCGGGGCGCAGGATGTAGCCGATGCCACGCCCGCCTTCGATCGGCACGCGCATCGCCTGCAGTGCTGCGATGTCGCGATAGATCGAGCGCACCGTCACTTCCAGTCGCTCGGCAATCGTCGCCGCCGTCACCGGCTGCCGCGCCAGCCGTACGATCTGTATGATCTCGAACAGGCGTGACGCCTTGCGCATTTTTCACTCGGGGTTCCGATCGCAACTGACACACCATCGTCAGTTGGGCTGACCTATAGGAGCGCCTATCGAGTTGAGAATCAACACATTCCGCTGCGGTCTGGCCGGGCGAAGCGACAGGCAACTGACATGGGCTACGCGGAAAATCTCTGGCTTTTCTGTCTCCTCCTCTTCGGCATCATCATCGTGCCCGGCATGGATATGCTTTTCGTGCTTGCCAATGCGCTGACCGGTGGCGGCAACAGGGGACTTGCCGCGACCGGCGGCATCATGCTGGGCGGCATGGTGCACACACTGAACGGCGCGCTCGGCGTCGGTCTGCTGATGCATTTCGTGCCGATCCTCTACAATCCGCTGCTGATCGCCGGCGCCGCCTACATGGCCTTTATCGGGCTGACGCTGATGCGCAGTTCGATCAAGGTCGGCCATGATGGACCTGCCGGCAGTCGCTCCGCATGGAAGGCGTTTCGCCAGGGGGTGGTGATCTGCCTGATCAATCCAAAAGCCTATCTCTTCGTCTTCGCGGTCTACCCGCAATTTCTGAAGCCGGACTACGGTCCGATCTGGATGCAGGCTTCCATCATGGGATTGATGACGATCGTCATGCAGTTTGCCGTCTATGGCGGGCTAGCAATCACTGCCGGTCGCAGCCGCAATCTGCTGGTCGCCAATCCCCAGGCGACCGCCTTTGCCGGCAGGGCGGCCGGATTCCTTCTGGTTGCGATTTCCGTGCTGACCGCATGGGAGGGGCTGAGGGCGGCGTAGTGCCGGCTGAAACCGGAACCGCCGCCCTTCCCATGCCGCCATCCGTATCCGTATCAGGCGGCTCCCTGCCGACTCTCGATCATTGCGCGGCGCACAGATCGGCGCCACTCGACGGCGCCGGCAAGGCCGTGCAGCACCGTCTCGGTGGTCGCCCAGTCGATGCAGCCATCGGTGATGCTCTGGCCATAGACGAGCGGCTTGCCTGCTACGACGTCCTGCCGGCCGGCGACGAGGTTGCTCTCGATCATGACGCCGATGATCCGCTCGTCGCCCGCCGCGACCTGGCCAGCGACATCGGCCGCCACCTTGGGCTGGTTCTCGGGCTTCTTCGAGCTGTTGGCGTGGCTGACATCGATCATCAAACGGGGCGCGACGCCGATGCGGGCAAGTTCCGTGCTGGCAGCCTCGACGCTCGCCGCGTCATAGTTGGGCGCGACACCGCCGCGCAGGATGACGTGGCAGTCCTCATTGCCGGTGGTCGTCGCGATGCCGCTGCGTCCGCCCTTGGTCACCGCCATGAAATGATGCGGCTGGGCGGCGGATTTCACGGCCTCGGCGGCGATCCGCAGATTGCCGTCGGTGCCGTTCTTGAAGCCGACCGGGCAGGACAGGCCGGAAGCAAGCTCGCGGTGGATCTGGCTCTCGGTCGTGCGCGCGCCGATCGCACCCCAGGCGACGAGGTCGGCAATGTATTGCGGCGTCGTCATGTCGAGGAATTCGGTCGCTGCCGGCAGGCCGAGATTGTTGACGGCGGACAGCACATTGCGCGCCATCCTCAGTCCCTTGTCGATGTTGAAGCTGCCGTCGAGGTCGGGATCGTTGATCAGGCCTTTCCAGCCGACCGTCGTGCGCGGCTTCTCGAAATAGACCCGCATCACGATCTCGAGTCGGTCCGACAGGCTCTCGCGCAGCGCCGCCAGACGGCTGGCATAGTCCACGGCGGCGACCGGATCGTGGATCGAACAGGGGCCGACGATGACCAGCAGTCGATCGTCGGTACCGTTCAAAATGGCGTGGATCGCGTTGCGCGACGCGGTCACGGTGCGCGTCGCCGTCAGCGTGCGCGGTATCTCCCGCATCACCTGGTCCGGCGTACTCAATTCTCGGATTTCCTTGACCCGGAGGTCGTCTGTGGTGGTCAACACGGCTTTCTGCTCCTGTTTGGGAAACCTGCCGGCTGAAAACAAAAAAGCCGCCAGGTATGGCGGCTGTTCGGATCTTGTTGCTGCAATCTTCAGATCGAGCGCAATCCTCCCGCCGCCAGCGAGCTCCTAAAGTACCAATATTTGGCGGTCAGGTTGATCATGAGGCTCATATAGTCGAAGCGGAGGCGTTTGTCACGTGCTCTGATGGCAACCGAGCAACAACCTCACAACGGCAGATCACACGGTTCGTCACGCTGACGCCCAAGGGTGAGATCGGCGCCGCGCAGCGGCGACTCCAGCAGGAACTCCGCAAGCGTACCCTTGCGCGCGGTCTTGCGCTGCCATTCCTCGGCCGAGACGACAACCACGCTTGGTTTGCCGTTTCTGGTGATCGTCTGCGGCGAAGACTGCGCGCGCTCGATAACCTCCGAGAGCCGTGCTTTTGCCCCGGCGACCGTCCAGTTGGTATTTTCTTTGGGCGCAGACAGCATTGCGACCTCCGTGACCATTCTGACCATCTGACTATATGGAATGGCGATGCGGCGGCAACAGGGGGCTGATTTGCTTCTGGACGTGAGGCCTACTCGGGCGACGACCCCGCAATGCTCTGGTCGTAGTCGACCAGCGATCCGGTCATGACGCCCGACTGCGGGCTGACCATATAGCTGATCAGCCGGGCAAGCTGGTCCGGCTTCACCAATTGCCCCATCGGCTGCGCAGCCTCGGCCTTTGCCAGCCAGTCGTCGGGTGCATCGTGCCATTTCCTCTGCACGATATCCTCACCCTCGGTGTCCATCCAGCCGGGCAGCACCGCGTTGCAGCGGATGCGGTTATAGCGATAGGCGTTGGCGACGTTCTTGGTCAGCGTCATCAGCGCTCCCTTGCTGGTCGAATAGGGCGTCAGGAACGACTGGCCGGTATGCGCCGACATCGACAGCACGTTGACGATGGAGCCGGGCGCCTTCTTCTCCAGCAGATGCGCCACCACGCCCTGCATCAGGAAGAACGGGCCCCGCACATTGGTGTCGAAAATCATGTCGAACAGCTCTTCGCTGGTTTCGACCAGCGAACCGCGCGCCGACGTCGCGGCGGCATTGACTAGGGCGTTGATGGTGCCGAAATGCGAGATCGCGGTGGCGACCGCACGCTTGCAGTCGGCGACATCAGAGACGTCGGCGCTGATGAAGATCACGTCGACGCCCGATTTCTTGAGATGGGCGACAGCCTTGTCGCCCTTTTCCTGCGAGCGGCCGATGAGCGCCAGCGCCCGGCAGCCTTCGTCGGCTAGCGCCTCGGCAACAGCAAAGCCGATGCCTTGCGCGCCGCCGGTGACGATGGCGCGCGTTTTTGAATTGCGATCGGCTGATGCGCTCATCGCTCTGCTCCTGTCTGGGTGTCTTATTTTGCCGTGTCCAAGCGAACGGTCTTGCCTGTGGTCGCCGACTTCAGCGCCGCATCCGCCAGCTTCAGGGCCACCAGCCCGTCCGCGCCACTTGGTACCGCCTTCTTGCCTGACGTTGCCGCTGCGATGAAGGCAGCGATCTCATTGGCATAGGCGTCGAGGTAGCGGGTCATGAAGAAGTCGTGCAACGGTGGACGCGTATAGCCCTTCTCGTTGGCCAGCTCGATCGACACTGGGCGCTGGTTCTCGGCCGCGACCATGCCTTTCGAGCCATGCACCTCGATGCGCTGATCATAGCCATAGGTGGCGCGGCGCGAGTTGGAGATGACGGCCTGCTTGCCGGAAGCGGTTTCGAGGATGACGCTGACGCTGTCGAAATCGCCGGCCGCACCGATCTTCTTGTCGACCAGCACCGAGGCATGCGCGCTGACCGCCACCGGCTCCTCGCCGAGCAGGAAGCGTGCCATGTCGAAATCATGGATGGTCATGTCGCGAAAAATGCCGCCCGAACGCTTGATGTAGTCGATCGGCGGCGCGCCGGGATCGCGCGAGGTGATGGTGACCATCTCGACGGTGCCGATGGCGCCGTCGTCGATCGCCTTGCGCACGGCGGCGAAGTGCGGATCGAAGCGGCGGTTGAAGCCGACCATCAGCGTCGCCTTGGTCTTCTCGACCACGGCCAGGCACTTCTCGACGCGCTTGACGTTGAGGTCGATCGGCTTCTCGCAGAATATAGCCTTGCCCGCCTTGGCGAAACGCTCGATCAGGTCGGCATGGGTGTCGGTCGGCGTGCAGATGACGACGGCGTCGATGTCCTTGGATGTCTCAATGGCGTCGATTGTGCGCACTTCGGCGCCATAGGCCGTCGCCAGCTCGGTCGCTGCCTTCTCGAACGCATCGGCGACGGCAACCAGTTTGGCCTGTGGGTTGGAGCCGACGGCGCGGGCGTGGACCTTGCCGATGCGGCCGGCACCGAGGAGGGCGAAGCGGAGAGTCATGGAAATTCCTTTGAGGGTGGTTCGAAGCGGGGCGCCGGTCATGGGCGCGGGTGATTTGCGGTCAAGACAAGATCGACAGGGAGGCGGTGACCACCGCCTCCGCGCCCGGCCTCAAGCCGCGAGTTCGGCCTCGCCGGTCTTGGCGCCGGTGATGTAGGAGACGATATCGTTTCCGTCGGTGTCCTGCTTGCGCAGATTGGCGACGATGCGGCCGCGCCGGAACACGACGATGCGGTCGCAAAGGTCGAACACCTGGCGCATGTTGTGGCTGATCAGGATCAGCGGCTCGCCATTGTCCTTCAGCGTGCGGATGATGTTTTCGACCTGCGCGGTCTCCTGCACGCCGAGGGCGGCGGTCGGTTCGTCCATGATGATCAGCTTGGAGGCGAAGGTCGCGGTCCGGGCGATCGCCACGCACTGGCGCTGGCCGCCCGACATGTGGCGGATGGTGTTGGACAGATTGGGGATCTTCACCGCCGTGCGGATCAGTGCCGCCTCGGTCGCCTTGCGCATGTACTTGCGGTCGAGGATCGAGAACGGGCCGAGATTGAACAGCACCTTTTCGCGGCCGAGGAACAGGTTCGACGGCACGTCGAGATCGTCGGCCAGCGCCAGGTTCTGGAACACGGTCTCGATGCCCGCCGTGCGGGCCTCGATCGGCCCGGCAAAATTCACTTCCTTGCCGTCGAACCAGATCTGGCCGCTGGTGCGTTGCTCGACGGCGGTGATCTGGCGCACGAAGGTCGACTTGCCGGCGCCGTTGTCGCCCATGATGGCGACATGCTCGCCCTTGCGCAGTTCGAAGTTCGCGCCTTCCAGCGCATGCACGCCGCCATAGCGCTTGGTCAGGTTTTCGGTCTTCAGGACGATGTCTGACATGGTCAAGCCCTCATTGCCCGCAGGCGTTGGCGCCACTGGTCGAGAACCACCGCACCGACGATGATCACGCCCTTGACCATCTCCTGGTAGTAGGCGTCGAGGCGCAGGAAGGTGAAGCCGGAGATGATGACGCCGAAGATCAGCGAGCCGATCACCGTGCCGATGATCGAGCCGCGGCCGCCTGACAGCGAGACGCCGCCGATGACCGCCATCGCAATGGCATCGAGTTCGTACATCACGCCCATGCCGGACTGAGCGGTGAGGTTCTTGGAGCTCAGCACCACGGCGGCGAGTGCTGCAAGCACGCCGGCGATGACGTAGACGAGGATCTTGTGGTTGGCGATCTTGATGCCGGACATGCGCGCGGCGTCCTCGTTGGAGCCGATCGCGTAACAATGCTTGCCGTACCTTGTGTAGGTCATGATCAGCTGGAACAGCACCGCCAGCGACAGGAAGATGATGACGGGCATCAGGCCTTTGCCGATGGCCGCGAAACCCTCGGTGGGAAACGAGATCGGCTGGCCCTTGGACCACCATTTGGCGATGCCGCGCGCGGTGACCATCATGCCGAGCGTGGCGATGAAAGGCGGAATGCGCGTGTAGGCAATCAAGGCGCCGTTGACCAGGCCGGCAAACAGGCCGCAGCCGATCGCCACCAGCACCGGCACGATGACGGGCAGGTCGGTCCAGCCCTGGGCAAGGAACATCGCCTTGGGGTTGGGGTTGCCGTTGACCGTCGCCACCTGGGCAAAGCTCATGGCGATCATGGCGGTCGCGCCGACGATCGAGCCCGAGGACAGGTCGATGCCGCCGGTGATGATCACTTGCGTCACGCCGATGGCGATGATGCCGACGATCGAGACCTGCAGGATGATGATCTGCAGCCGTGCCTCGTTGAAGATCGCGCTGACGTCGCTGCGGGTGTTGAACAGGAAACTGTCGCCGAGAAAGATGCGGCCGATCAGTTCGAAGACGACAACAAGAATGACAAGCGCCAGGAAGACGTTGAGTTCGGCAGGCCATGCGCGCTTCTTCGCGTCATAGCCGACCCCGCCGACGCCATGAGATGTCTGTGCCACGTATTCTGTCCTCCGTCGGCCGCGGTCGCCCCTCGCTGCCTTGCCGGCGCTGAGGGAAAGAGGAGCGGCGCTGCGTGAGCGCCGCTCCGTATGCCCGCTGCTCAGTTCTTCTTCAGGAACTTGTCGATGTTGGCCGGCGTCACCAGTTGGAAGGGGACGTAGACCTTGTGTTCGACCTTCTCGCCCTTGGCCAGCTTGAGCGCCGCATCCAGTGCGCCCGCGCCCTGGCCGGCCGCGTCCTGGAACACGGTTGCGTCGAGGTCGCCCGCCTGCATCGCGGCAAGCGCGTCCTGGGTGGCGTCGACGCCGCCGACGACAACCGACTTCATGTCGATGTTGGCGGCCTTCATCGCCTGGATGGCGCCGATGGCGCTTTCGTCATTGTTGGCGATCACGCCATCGAACTTCTTGCCGGTCGACAGCCAGTTGGTCATCAGGTTCTGGGCCTCGTCGCGGTTCCAGTTCGACGTCTGCTTGTCGATGATCTTGATGAAGCTGCAATCCGGCGTGGCGATCACCTCTTCGATATCCTTGGTGCGCTGCACGGCGGCCTGGTTGGAAAGCTCGCCCATGATCACATAGACATTGGCTTCCTTCTTGCCGGCTTCCGTGAACAGGCGGCAGACTTCCTTGGTCTCGAGCGTGCCGGAATCAGCTTCGTTCGAAGCGACGAAGGCCTGGTTGGCCGGCAGCGTGTCGACATTGACCGGCTCACGGTTGACATAGACCAGCGGGATCTTGGCGGCCGCCGCGGCATCCGACATCGCCTGCGTGGCCGAAGTGTCGACCGGGTTGACGATGATGGCGTCGACGCCCGAGGCGGCGAAGTTCTTGATCTGGTCGAGCTGCTTGGCGACGTCGTTCTGCGCGTCCTCGACCTGCAGCTCGACGCCGCTCATGCCCTTGGCCTGCTCGATCATGCCGTTACGCAGCACGGTCAGGAAGTTGTCGTCGAATTTGGCCATCGACACGCCAACCTTGGCGGCCATGGCGGATGAACTCATCAGCGCCGCGAAAGCGACGCCCAAAATCAGTTTCTTCATTGTCTCTCTCCTCCACATGCTGGTGTCCGGTTTCACCGATTTATCCGGAATCCCCGATCTCCCCGGGGAATCTCTCCCTGATGTCGTTTCTGTCCCGGGGGCGCCTTGCCGTTTGCTGGAACGCCAGACCCTCTGTTTGAACCAGATGCGCCGGAACGAAAGAACCAAAATACACAGTTGGTGAAATATTTATTCCATTTTGCCGTGAGGCGTCAAGGGAGATTCCAAAATCCGATGCGCGATTTTCGGACGATGCGCGCTTGCCGCCGGCGATCAGCCGAGGCCCTCGCAGCATCGTCAATGGCACTACGGTCGAATTCGAAGCTCGAGAGCCTAGATATTCTCAGGCAGATAGATGTCGAACGGCAGGAAGGTCTGGCCGGGCGCGTTGGCCGCACCCGTTTCGATGGCGTGCGCCATAAGGTCGACCAGTTCGCGGCACAGGGCGGCCAACGGCGTCGAGATCACCATCGTCAGGATGCCATCCGCTAGGGCGGAACGCGATGTCGCGTTGATCTCGTTGCAGATGACCGCCGGCATCTCGGCCGGCTTTGCCTGCCTGAGCGCTGCGACCGCGCCTTCCATGCCGCCGCCGGCGACATAGCAGCCAACCAGATCAGGGTGGCGGCCAAGGAGATCGAGCAGCGTGTCCTGCGTGATCTCGTTGGCTTCCAGATTGACCAATGTCTCGAGTAAGGTGAATTCCGGCGCCTGTTCGCGAAAGAAGGAGCGAAAGCCGATTTCGCGCAGTTCGTGGCCGTGAAAACGGTGGCTGCCGACAAAAAGGGCAATCTTGCCCGGCCGTTTCGCCGCCTTCGAGATCATCCAGGCCGCGCTGCGGCCGACCTTGCGGTTGTCGAGGCCGACATAGCCCTCGCGGATGCCGGCGGCGAAGTCGGACAGCAGGGAAAACACCGGCAACCCTTTGGCCTTCATCTCCTCGACGGCGACCGTCAACGTCGGGTGATCCGGCCCGACCAAAGCGACGGCCCTGCATTTGGCCGCCAGTCTGCGCGCGCGCTCGACGATTTCATCGGGGGTCAGCGAATCCGCAAAGTCGATTGTGGCAACGCCGCGGAAACGTGGCGATCGCGACACGGCAAGTTCAAGCTCGCGGGCGAACTCGCTGTAGAAGACATAATTGCCCTTGAGCAGCAGGAAGCCGAGCCGGTACTCGGGCAATTCATGGCGCATCCGCTGCTTGATCAGGCCGGCGGCGTGATAGCCGATCTCGGTCGCCGCCTCGTAAACGCGGCGCGCCGTTTCCTCGCGCACCGGCAGGCGGCTGTTGAGCACGCGGTCCACTGTGGCAACACTGACGCCGGAGATGCGCGCCAGGTCAGTAATGGTCGGCCGTTTCGCCATGCTTGCCTCATTGGATTGCCTGAGGCTTTCTACATCATTCTGATAGGAAATGATAGAAACTATCTTTGTGATGTTGAGTCTATCATGGGCTAGCGCTATTTTCAGCCTCGAAGCCAATGAGTGGCTGGCATTCGCTATGGCGAGCGCCGTTTGCCGTGGGAGGCAATCATGACCGCAACACCGTCCCGGCGGGACTACAGCCTGACCGGCCGCGACGCGAAGCTCGCCGTCGAGACCGGCCTGTCGGCGGCCGAATGGTATCACACCGATGTGTCCCGCAAGCAGATGAAGGAGCTGATGCAGCGCTCCGACGGGCCGGCGATCCGCGATACCATCATCTGGTTTGCCGCCCTGATCGTCAGCGGCGCCGGCGGCGCCTGGTTCTGGGGTAGCTGGTGGTGCGTGCCGTTCTTCTTCGTCTATGGCGTCCTTTACGGCTCCTCCACCGATTCACGCTGGCATGAATGCGGTCATGGCACCGCCTTCCGGACGCAATGGATGAATGATGCGGTCTATCAGATCGCCTGCTTCATGATCATGCGCAATCCGGTGACCTGGCGCTGGAGCCACACGCGTCACCACACCGACACCATCATCGTCGGCCGCGACCCGGAAATCTCCGTCATGCGGCCGCCGGACCTGGTTCGCGCCATGCTGGGCTTCGTCGGCGTGCTCGACGCCTGGCATGCGATATCAGACATGCTGCGCAACGCCGCCGGCAACATCAGCGCGGCGGAAAAGACCTTCATTCCCGAACAGGAGCAGCCCAAGGCGATCCGCATCGCCCGCATCTGGACGGCGATCTACGCCGCCACCATCGCGCTGGCGCTGTATTCCGGTTCGTTCCTGCCCCTGATGCTGGTCGGCCTGCCCAGGCTCTATGGCGCCTGGCATCACGTCATGGTCGGGCTGCTGCAGCATGGCGGCCTGGCCGACAACGTCACCGACCACCGGCTGAACAGCCGCACCGTCTACATGAATCCGATCAGCCGCTTCATCTACTGGAACATGAACTACCATGTCGAGCATCACATGTTCCCGATGGTGCCGTATCATGCGCTGCCGAAGCTGCACGAACTGATCAAGCACGACCTGCCGGCGCCGACACCGTCGATCCTGGCCGGCTACCGCGAGATGATCCCGGCCTTCCTGCGCCAGCTGCGCAACGAGGACTATTTCCTCAAGCGCGAGCTGCCACCGACCGCCAGGCCTTATCGCGGGGAATTCCACGACAACGCCGTCGCCGCTGCGGCGGAATGATCGTGCGATTATCCGACTTCCCGGGGAGGCCCGATTTTTGTGGAGGAATCAATGAGCGACTGGGTC
This sequence comes from Mesorhizobium sp. M7D.F.Ca.US.004.01.2.1, assembly GCF_003997785.1. NCBI lineage: Bacteria > Pseudomonadati > Pseudomonadota > Alphaproteobacteria > Hyphomicrobiales > Phyllobacteriaceae > Mesorhizobium > Mesorhizobium sp. M7D.F.Ca.US.004.01.2.1. Next base: position 13,798 of record NZ_RZRQ01000059.1, read on the forward strand.
GAGGCCTGTGCCACCGGCGACATCGACGAGGAGGACGTGATGCGCTTCGACCATGGCGGCCGCACCTTCGCCATCTATCGCAGCCCCGACGATGAGTTCTTCGCTACCGACGGCCTGTGCACGCACGAAAAGGTGCATCTGGCCGACGGGCTGGTGATGGACGACATCATCGAATGCCCCAAGCACAATGGCCGCTTCAACTACAAGACGGGTGACGCCCGCGGCGCGCCGGTCTGCGTCAACCTGAAAACCTATCCGGTCAAGGTTGATGCTGGCAAAGTCCTGATCCAGATCGGATGACTGACATGGCGCGGGGAATGGTCATCATCGGCGCCGGCGAATGCGGTGGGCGGGCAGCATTGGCGCTGCGTGAGCTGGGCTATGACGGGCCGGTGACGCTGGTCGGCGATGAGCCGCATCTGCCCTACGAGCGCCCGCCGCTGTCCAAGGAGGCGATGGTCAGCGAAGCGCCTGAAATCAAGGCGATCGCCAGCGACGCAATTCTGGCCGAGAAGTCGATCCGGCATATCCATTCCGTTCAGGCCGTCGCGATCGACCGTGCGGCGCATGCGGTGAGCCTGTCGGACGGTTCGGCCCTGCCCTACGACAAGCTCCTGTTGGCAACCGGTTCGACGCCGCGCAAGCTGCCGATGCCGGGGCTGGGTCCGCGCTGCGTCTATCTCAGAACCTTCACTGACGCGCTCGCCATTCGCGCGCATCTCACCGCCGGCAACCGTATCGCCGTCATCGGCGGCGGCTTCATCGGTCTCGAACTCGCTGCCGCGGCACGCAAGCTCGGCGCCGCGGTCATCGTCATCGAGGCGCAGCCCCGCATCCTGATGCGCGGCGTGCCGGCCGAGATCGCCCAGATCATCCATGATGCGCACGTCGCCGAGGGCGTCGACATCCTGTGCGGCGACGGCATCGCGTCCATCGCCGACGATGGCAACGAGGTGCGGATCACACTTGTCGGCGGACAGGAGATATCAGCTGATCTGGCCGTCATCGGCATCGGCGCCGTGCCGGTGACCGGGCTTGCGGCCGAAGCCGGCCTGGCGATCGACAATGGCGTCGCTGTCGATGCCGAGCTGCGCAGCAGCGATCCCGACATCCTTGCCGCCGGCGATTGCTGTTCGTTTCCGCTCGCCGTCTATGGCGGCCGCCGCGTGCGGCTGGAAGCCTGGCGCAACGCCCAGGAACAGGGCGCGCTGGCAGCCAGGAATATGCTGGGCGCCGGCGAGGCGCATGCGGCGGTGCCGTGGTTCTGGTCGGATCAATACGGCCTGAGCCTGCAGATCGCCGGGCTGTCCGACGAAGGTCGCAGCACCGTGCGCCGCGATCTCGGCGATGGTGCCTTCATCTTGTTCCATCTGGCCGAAGACGGCAGGCTGGTGGCGGCCAGCGGCATCGGCCCCGGCAATGCGGTCGCCCGCGACATCAGGCTGGCCGAAATGCTGATCGGCAAGCGGGCCAAGCCGGCGCCGGAAGCGCTCGGTTCGCAGGCGGTCAAGCTGAAGTCGTTGCTGGCGGCCTGAGCGGCGACAGCTAGGAATACAGGGCGAAGACCCTAGAACAGCGCCTTCAGCTCCGGCAGCTTGTCGTTGACCAGCCAGCCGTAGTAATTCTCCTCGGGCAGCTTTACCGGCTCGCCTGCGGCCCGGCGCCTGTCGTTCTCCGCCTTCAGCGCATAGGCGCGCTGCTCCGGATTGCCGACATTGTAGAGCGTGGCGGTCAGCCCCGGATTGCCCGAAATGTCGAAACCGGCAATGCTCTTGTAGGCGTCGATCGATTTCCTGATCGTCGCGGCGACGTAAGGCAGCGTCAGATCGGGATCCATGATGGTCTTGTAGACCGAGTTGGGATCGCCGACGTCGAGCTTCGGCAGGCCCGAAACCTTGTGCACCAGATCGCTCATCTGCAAGGCGGTCAAAGGATTGAGCTGGCCGAGGCCGAAGGTCTGCCCGGCATAATAGGGCTGGAAGAAGGTGGCGCCGAAACGATCGTCGGGAAAGCTGGTCCCGCCAACTGACTTGCCGCGAAACGAATGGTTCCACACCTGCTCACGGCATTCCCACAGATCGTAGCTGTCGGACATCCCGGCGCATTTCTTGAATTCGGGCCGCTGCACGAAATCGGTGATGTCCTCGCCGTCATAAGCGAAGGAGAGCTTGCTGGAGAGGTAGGAGATCGCCTTGACATAGTAGGTCTGCAGCCGGTCGTAGGCGTCGACATTGTAGGTATGCTCGCCGACGATGGCGCCGACAATATGCATCGAATCGATGCCGTAGGCGGAAGCGGCCTTCCTGATCTTGCCGCGCAATTCGGCGTCATTCTGCAGCAGGGCGTAGACCTTGCGGTATTTCGCCTGGAAGGTGGTGTTGGTGGCCTGCGTGCGCCGGCTGGAGGCGCCGGGAATGTCAGGCTGCTCGGTGTTGCGGTTTCCCGGCGGCACCAATGTCGCCGCCTCGGTCGCGAACAGCGTCGCCGCCAGCGTCAAGCCGAGAATGATCAGGATCAGTTTTTTCATGCGCCGCCGCCCAAGCAATTCCAGGAAAAGTGTGAAACGGTTTTCCGTCCGGAATTGCGTCAACCAAGAGATCGAGAATTGCCGCGCAAACTAGGTAAAGCTCTTGGTCGAGTCGAGAGCACCCCTTCACCCGGCACTACGAAAGGTGGCCAGATGGTACCATCTGGCCACACATGATTTTGCTTGCCGGAAAATGTTGCCTCGACCGGCGCCGGAACGTTCCGGCGCCGTCGTTTAAAGGATGAATCGCGACAAATCTGTGTTTCGCGACAGATCACCGACATGCTTTTCCACATAGGCGGCGTCGATGGTGACGCTGGTGCCGTTGCGGTCGGGCGCGTCGTAGGAGATTTCGTCCAGCACCCGTTCCATCACCGTCTGCAGCCGCCGGGCGCCGATGTTCTCGACGCTTGCGTTGAGGTCGACGGCGATGCCGGCCAGCGAATCGATGGCGTCGTCGGTGAAGGTCAGGTCGACGCCCTCGGTCTTCATCAGAGCGATATACTGCTTGATCAGGCTGGCCTCGGTCTCGGTCAGGATGCGGACGAAATCGTCCTTCTCCAGCGCCCGCAGCTCGACCCGGATCGGCAGGCGGCCCTGCAATTCCGGCAACAGGTCTGACGGCTTGGAAACGTGGAACGCACCCGAGGCGATGAACAGTATGTGGTCGGTCTTCAACGGCCCGTATTTGGTCGCCACCGTGGTGCCTTCGATCAGCGGCAGCAGGTCGCGCTGCACGCCTTCGCGGGAAACGCCGGCGCCCATGCCGCCTTCGCGCGACGCGATCTTGTCGATCTCGTCGAGGAAGACGATGCCATCGTTTTCCGTCGCATCGAGCGCCCGGCGCACCACTTCGTCCTGGTCGAGCAGCTTGTCGGATTCGTCGTTGACCAGCAGGTCGTAGGACTCCTTTACCGTCGTCTTGCGCGTCTTGGTCTTCTTGCCGCCCATCGCCTTCGACAGCATGTCGTTGATGTTGAGCACGCCGATATTGGCACCCGGCATGCCGGGGATTTCGAAGCCGGGCATGCCGCCATTGCCGGTATCGGCGACCTCGACCTCGATCTCCTTGTCGTCGAGCTCGCCGTCGCGCAGCTTCTTGCGGAAGCTATCGCGGGTGGCCGGGCTCGCCGTCTTGCCGACCAGCGCTTCCAGCACGCGTTCCTCGGCGTTGACGTGGGCGCGTGCCTTGACGTCCTCGCGCATCTTCTCGCGCACCAGGCCGATGGCGATCTCGACCAGGTCGCGGATGATCTGCTCGACGTCACGGCCGACATAGCCGACTTCGGTGAACTTGGTCGCCTCGACCTTGACGAAAGGCGCACCGGCCAGACGCGCCAGGCGGCGCGAGATCTCGGTCTTGCCGACGCCGGTCGGCCCGATCATCAGGATGTTCTTCGGCATCACCTCTTCGCGCATCTGGCCTTCCAACTGCTGGCGGCGCCAGCGGTTGCGCAAGGCGATCGCCACGGCGCGCTTGGCGTCCTTCTGGCCGATGATGAAGCGGTCAAGTTCCGAAACGATTTCGCGGGGAGAGAAGGTGCTCATATCACTAAATTCCACTTTGCCACTGCTTGATGGCCTCGAACGGATGCAGCAGCATGATCACGTTGAGTGTCAGATTGTCCCGGATGAGATAGCCGGTACCGAGTTCGAAGATGATAGCGAGGCTGACGATCACCCATATAGGTAGCCTTCGCGCCATCACAAATCCCAGCACCATGGCCAGTGTGTCGGACACCGAATTGATGATGCTGTCGCCGTAATAATCGAGCGAGATGGTGCCGGCGCGATAGCGGTCGATGATGAACGGGCTGTTCTCGAGCAGCTCCCAGCCGCCCTCGATGAGAACGGCGAAGGCCAGCCTCAAGCCGATCGGTGAGCGCGGGAACAGGAAACGCGCCAGGGCATAGAACAGGAAGCCGTGGATGATGTGCGAGAACGTGTACCAGTCCGAAATGTGCTGGGAATTCTCCGAACTCTGCACGACGCCATGCCAGAGCTTGACGTAGCCGCAGGTGCAGATCGGTGTCCGGCCCATCAAATAGAGCGTGACGGCCTGGGCAATGATCAGCCCAAGCACGATCAGCAGCCCCATCCGCCAGCTGTTTTCGTAGGCCGAGAGGTCTTTGTCCTCGCCGGATGCGTTCATACCTATTGCCTCTCTTCCGCGTCGCCGTCTCGACCATCACAAAGCCCGTCACGCCTTCAGCGGCGGTAGCCGGCGGATCACGGTCGCCGGCAAGGTGGGTTTGACGACAATCCGCCGGATACGCTGCCAGCCAGCCCCGAACAGAATAATCAGCGCGCCAACAACGACCAGGATCAAGGCAAAAGGCGGGATACCCGTCGAATCGGAGGCGGAATTCACCAGATAATAGATGCCCAGCGAGCCGAAGTAAGCCAATGTAGGAACCAGAAGCGAACGGCGGTCTATGGCAAGCGCGACATAGAGGAAGCCAAGGATCAGAATCGTCAGCATGATGGTTGCATTGGCATCCGGCGCGATATGTCCGAATACGACGTTCTGGCCGGTTGCCATGATAAAGAGTGGATGCACCAGCATGGGCGCCGAGACGACATGCAGCCAGAAAGCGCAATCGGACCAGATCTTGCGTCGATCCCTATCGTAAATGTCAAAAGCTACACCCGTTGCGAACACGATCAGGCCGCAGATCAGCGGCATGTAGAGTGCGGCGCGGAGCAATTCGGGCACATCCTCAAGGCGCGGCGGCGCAATCGCGCCCGTTGTCACACTGTCATACAGGATTATCGCCGTTTGCAGGAAGGCAAGCAGTGTGAAGGCAATGGCGATAGCCCCGGCAATGATCGGGACGCGAAAGCGCCAGAAATAGATCGCCGCCGCAATTATTCCTCCGCCCAGGAACAGATATCCGGCCCGGGATGCCGTCTGGCGCAACGCCAATAGCTGCCAGATAGTCTCCGGCTTGCGAATGCCGAAGCTGGCCTCCACTTGTAGCGCCAGAGCGACCAGAATGGCGGCCATGAAAATCAGGGCAAGCACGGACGACGATAATTTCATCCGGTGCTGACGTGTGACAATTTCGGCGAGCCCCCAGGTGAAAACCGCGAGGATGCCGGCGATCCAGAATGTCTGGCCTGGAAGCAAGGTGGTGAGGACAAAGAAGAAGCCGGCGCTGAGCAGAACGGTTCCCACAGTGACGAACAGATCGTTGCCGCCGCCGACCAGCCGCAGGTTTTCCTCGTCACCCTCGTCATCGGCGCGCCTGGCCTCGGGGGCGAGAGCGACCGCGCGTTCCATGACCTCCAGCTGATCCCGCGTGGTTTGCGAGATCAGACCTGCTGCAACTGCCTTATCGAGCGTTTCAGCGCTGATCAACTGGGCTCCTGCGGTGCTTCGCACGCCATCATCAGGGCTGGCCCGTATTCCGTTGTTCTGGTGTCAAAGGCGGCAAAGCCGGCCTTTTCATAGGCGCGAATGGCGCGTCCGTTGTCTGGATGCGGGTCGATGATGACGCGCGGCACGCCTTCCTCGAACAGTTGTTCGACGAACTGCCGCACGATTGCCGAGCCATGGCCGAGGCCGACCAGCTCCGGCCGGCCGATCGACAGGTCGATGCCCAGCGTGCCGAACGGCTGGTCGGCATAGGGGTGGTCGTCTTCCAGATGCGGATCGTAGCTTTGCAGATAGGCTATCGGCTTGCCGTCGAGCTCGACGATCAGCGGCTCGACGGAAATGCTATCGATGTGGTCGCGAATCTCAACGATTTCCGTCTCCGGATCGTCCCACCACTCGGCAACATGCGGCTCGGCAAGCCAGCCGGCGATCATCGGCAGGTCTTTTTCCGTCACCGGCCGAAAATCATAGGTCACCACCTCTTCAGCCGGCATCGAGCGTTTCGATAACGAAATTGTTGTTTGTGTAGACGCAGATGTCGGACGCGATCTGCATCGCCTTGCGGGCGATCTCCTCGGCATCCTTGTCGCTGTCCATCAGCGCGCGTGCCGCGGCCAGCGCGTAATTGCCGCCCGAACCGATGGCCATGACGCCAAATTCGGGTTCGAGCACGTCGCCGGTGCCGGTCAGCGCCAGCGAGACCGACTTGTCGGCAACCAGCATCATCGCTTCCAGCCGGCGCAGATAGCGGTCGGTGCGCCAGTCCTTGGCGAGCTCGACGCAGGCGCGCGTCAGCTGGTCGGGATATTGTTCGAGCTTGGCTTCGAGCCGCTCCAGAAGCGTGAAGGCGTCGGCGGTGGCGCCGGCGAAACCGGCAATCACATTGCCGCCCTTGCCGATGCGGCGCACCTTTTTGGCGTTGCCCTTCATGATGGTCTGGCCAAGGCTGACCTGGCCGTCGCCGGCGATCACCACCTTGTTGCCCTTGCGCACCGTCACGATGGTCGTGGCGTGCATGGTCAGTTCATTAGACATTTCCTGGCTCCGAGCAGCGCTATCCCGAAAAGGCGATTGGCGCGGTACGAGTAACTTTGATCGGCCATATGTATGCATGGGGCCGATGATTGCAAATCGCCTCTCTGGCAAGGCCGATACCGCTGTCAGAGGCAACTGGCAATCGCCGGACCATGCTGCTAGAAGGCTTTCGTTTTCAAGCCTGCGAGCGCCTGAAGCCTCTGAGCCGGTCACGATGTGAACCTCTGGGACAAGGATAGAGTGATGCCGCCCCGTTCCGCCGAAGCAAGCCGCAAGACCAAGGAAACCGACATCTCCGTGTCGGTCCATGTCGACGGCTCCGGCAAGTCGGATATCGCCACCGGCGTCGGCTTCTTCGACCATATGCTGGACCAGCTGTCGCGCCACTCCCTGATCGACATGACGGTCAAGGCGAAGGGCGACCTGCATATCGACGACCACCACACCGTCGAGGACACCGGCATCGCGCTCGGCCAGGCATTGACCAAGGCGCTCGGCGAGCGGCGCGGCATCATGCGCTATGCCTCGATCGACCTTGCCATGGACGAGACGCTGACGCGTGCGGCGATCGACGTATCCGGCCGTCCGTTCCTGGTCTGGAATGTTTCCTTCTCGTCGCCGAAAATCGGCACGTTCGACACCGAACTGGTGCGCGAGTTCTTCCAGGCGCTGGCGCAGAATGCCGGCATCACGCTGCATGTCACCAACCACTATGGCGCCAACAACCACCACATCGCCGAGACCTGCTTCAAGGCGGTGGCGCGTGCGCTGCGCGCGGCTCTCGAACGCGATCCGCGCCAGCCGGACGCGGTTCCTTCCACCAAGGGATCGTTGAAGGGGTAGGCCATGGCCAGCTATGTCGTGATGGAACCGCCCGGCCGCAGCGAGAAGGTCGATGCGACGGCCCTTGTCCGCGATGGCTTCGCCTGGCTCGGTTTTCTGGTGCCGCCACTCTGGTTCGCCTGGCATCGGCTGTGGATCGAAGCAGCACTTGCCTTCGTCATCATGGGCCTGCTTTCTATGCTGGGCCAAAAGCTCGGCCTTGGACTAGCCGGCTCGCTGCTGTCGCTGCTGGTTTCGCTCTATGTCGGCCTGGAAGGCCAGGGGCTGCGCATCGCAGCACTTCGCCGGCGCGGCTGGCACGAATGGGGCGTGGTACAGGCCGGCAGGCTTGACGATGCCGATATTCGCTATGCGCTGGAGTCGGAAACGCTTGCCGATGAGGTCGCGCCGATGCCGCGCATGGTTCCCGATGCTGCCCTTGCGCGCCCTGCGCAGCCGGGCATGGCGCTGGGGCTGACCCACATCCCGGGAAGAAGCTGACATGCGGGTTGCGATCATCGACTACGGCTCGGGCAATCTGCGCTCGGCCACCAAGGCTTTCGAGCGTGCCGCGCGTGAAGCCGGCATATCGGCTGAGATCGACCTGACATCGGATGCCGAACGGGTCCGCACGGCTGACCGTATCGTCCTGCCCGGCGTCGGCGCCTATGCCGACTGCGCGGCCGGCTTGCATGCCGTCGATGGCATGTGGGAAGCGGTCGAAGAGGTGGCCATCTCCAAGGGCCGGCCCTTCCTCGGCATCTGCGTCGGCATGCAGCTGATGTCTGAGCGCGGCCTGGAAAAGACAATTACCAACGGCTTCGGCTGGATATCAGGCGACGTCAAGGAGATCACGCCAGCCGATCCGGCGCTGAAGATCCCGCAGATCGGCTGGAACACGATCGAGCTTAAGCGCCAGCATCCGCTGTTTGCCGGCATTCCAACCGGAACCACAGGGCTGCACGCCTATTTCGTCCATTCCTACCATCTCGATGCGCGCAAGGCGGACGAAGTCCTGGCGGTCGCCGACTATGGCGGTCCGGTGACGGCCACCGTCGCCCGTGACAATCTCGTCGGCACGCAGTTTCATCCGGAAAAGAGCCAGGCGCTCGGCCTTGCCCTGATCACCAATTTCCTGCGCTGGAGGCCGTAGAGCATGATCCCGAAAAGTGGCCCCCGGTTTTCTCGGACAAACGGTTCCCGTTTGTCCCGAGATCATGCTCAAGCAAAGGGATAAACCATGAGCAAGAAGGGCTACTGGATGGCGATGGTCGATGTCCGCGATCCAGAGGTTTACAAGCGGTACATCGAGGCGAATGCCGTCGCCTTTGCCAAATACGGTGCGAAATTCCCCGTGCGCGCCGGGCGCTATGAGAATCCCGAAGGACCAACCGGGAATCGTCACGTCCTGGTGGAGTTCGAATCCTACGACAAGGCGGTCGAATGCTATCATTCGCCGGAATATCAGCATGCCTCGAAATTCCGGCTTGCCGCCTCATCAGGCCATTTCGTCATCGTTGAAGGCGCCTGAACGGATGATCCTTTTCCCCGCCATCGACCTCAAGGACGGCCAATGCGTGCGCCTCAAGCACGGCGACATGGCCACCGCCACCATCTACAATGACGACCCGGCAGCCCAGGCCAAAGCCTTCGAGCAACAGGGCTTCGAATGGCTGCATGTCGTCGACCTCAACGGCGCCTTCCAGGGCCAGAGCGTCAACAGTGCAGCGGTCGGCGCCATCCTCAAGGCGACGAAGAACCCGGTGCAGCTCGGCGGCGGCATCCGCACGCTGGCGCAGATCGAGGACTGGCTCGATCGCGGGCTGGCCCGCGTCATCCTCGGCACGGTGGCGGTGCGCGATCCCGATCTGGTCAAGCAAGCCTTCAAGGCCTTCCCGGGCAAGGTGGCCGTCGGCATC
>NZ_RZRQ01000005.1:0-63574 GCF_003997785.1 Mesorhizobium sp. M7D.F.Ca.US.004.01.2.1
ATGACATAGATGGCGGACGCCGAAGCATCGCCGGCAATCGCCTTGAGTTTGTCGTTGAGGGCTTTTTCTTCCATCTTTCCGGCCCGGCGCAGGGCGCCGCGCACCGCATCGTCGCGGGCAAGGACCAATGGAACCAGGCGCTGCTTTTCGATTTCGCCGGTCAGGGTTCCCGCCGCCAGCGGCAGAGCGGCAAGTGCTGTGTCGCGCAGATTGTCGGCCGCCTGGCCGGAGGCGATGCGCCCGGCGATGGCGATCGCGCCGGCCAGAAGGGCAAGGGCGACGACCACGACAAGCCAGCGGCCATTGCGCAGCCGGGCCACCGCCTCGCGCAGCAACTCATGGCCGGCAAATCCTTGGGATTCGCTATCGGTGCCTGCCTGCGGCGTCTGCCCTCTCCCTTTTTGCTCGCGGCCTTATGGCCAGTGTAATGCGAAAATCCGCCCAGGCAAACGCTGCCTGTGCGGAAATCCGCACAGGCATTGCCCGCATGGTCTTGAACAAAGGCCGAAATGCCAGGATTCCGGCCTTCCCCCGATCTGGCACGACGCTTGCAAAAGTCCTGGCTAGCGGCGTGCGACCGGAGCGCCGCGATGGGAGAAGTCACGCAGGGCGGTGCATTCCGCCCCATCCGGCAGGGAGAGTTCGATGCACATCGCAGACCAATCAGGCGCGTCTTCCGCGCAGCGCAAGCCTTTCTATGCCCAACTCTACGTGCAGGTGCTCGTCGCGATCACCGTCGGCATCCTGCTCGGCCATTTCTATCCGTCCGTCGGCGAAAGCATGAAGCCGCTCGGCGACGCCTTCATCAAGCTGGTCAAGATGATCATCGCCCCGGTCATCTTCCTGACCGTGACGACGGGCATTGCCGGCATGAGCGACCTGCAGAAGGTCGGGCGTGTCGCCGGTAAGGCGATGCTCTATTTCCTTACCTTCTCGACGCTGGCGCTGATCATCGGCCTGGTCGTGGCCAATGTCGTACAGCCGGGCGCCGGCTTCAACATCGACCCGGCGACACTCGACGCCTCGACCGTCAACACCTACGCCGCCAAGGCGCACGACCAGTCGGTCACCGGCTTCCTGATGAACATCATCCCGACGACCATCGTCGGCGCCTTCGCCGACGGCGACATCCTGCAGGTGCTGTTCTTCTCGGTGCTGTTCGGCATCGCGCTGGCGCTGGTCGGCGACAAGGGCACGCCCGTCCTCAACTTCCTGCAGGCACTGACGACGCCGATCTTCAAGCTGGTCAGCGTGCTGATGAAAGCCGCCCCCATCGGTGCCTTCGGCGCCATGGCATTCACCATCGGCAAATACGGCATCGGCGCGGTGATCAATCTCGCCATGCTGGTCGGCACCTTCTACGTGACGTCGTTTCTGTTCGTGTTCGTCGTGCTGGGTGCTGTCTGCCGCTACAACGGCTTCTCCATCCTGTCCTTGATCCGCTACATCAAGGAGGAGCTGCTGCTGGTGCTGGGCACCTCCTCGTCTGAAGCCGCCCTGCCCTCGCTGATGGAAAAGATGGAGAAGGCCGGCGCCAAGCGCTCGGTGGTCGGGCTGGTCATCCCGACCGGCTATTCCTTCAACCTCGACGGCACCAACATCTACATGACGCTGGCGGCGCTGTTCATCGCGCAGGCAACCAACATCCACCTGTCGATCGGCGACCAGATCCTGCTGCTGCTGGTTGCCATGCTCTCGTCCAAGGGAGCCGCCGGCATCACCGGGGCCGGGTTCATCACCCTTGCCGCCACGCTGTCGGTGGTTCCGGCGGTTCCCGTTGCCGGCATGGCGCTGATCCTCGGCGTCGACCGCTTCATGTCGGAATGCCGGGCGCTGACCAACTTCGTCGGCAATGCCGTCGCCACGCTGGTGGTGGCGCGTTGGGAAGGTGAACTCGACGAAGCCAAGCTGGCGAGAGCGCTGGCGGGCACGGCGGATGACAGCCTGCCGGCGGATATCGTACCCGCCGAGTAATCCGCGCGGTCAATGCGTAAAAGGCCGGAGGCGTGCTGCTTCCGGCCTTTGTCATGCAGGTCGCAACGTCAGACGGCGCCGGTCTTGGTCAGCGGCGTGTCCGGATATGTGCTTGGACCGACAGGCCTGCGGGCTACCAAAGTGCCCACATCATCGAACAGGACGAGGCTGGCGGCGCCGACCAGCCCGGCATGGCGGCCGAGCTGGGCCTGCACCACCGGCACGTCGCGATAGGCGCGCATGGCGCGTTGCCGGATGGTCGCCTCGATGACCGGATGCATCAGGTCGAGGCCATTGGCGATGCCGCCGCCGACAACCAGCACGTCGGGCGAATAGAGATGCAGGAGATTGGTGAAGCCGACGCCCAGCCAGCGCGCTTCCTCCTCGAGCAAGGCCAAAGCAAGAGCGTCCTGCAGCCGTGCCGCCTCGACGACATGGCGGCCGGTCACCTCCGCATCCGCCGACAGCCGCCGCAAGGCCGAGCCGTCGCCTACAGCCGTCGCGGCGTTGGCGCGGCGGCCGAGCGCGGTGCCCGAGGCGATGGCCTCGAAGCAGCCGACGACGCCGCAGACGCAACGCTCGCCTTCATTGGTGATGGTCATATGGCCGATCTCGGCGGCAAGGCCGCGGCGGCCGTGCAGGATGCGCCCGTCGACAACGACGCCACCACCGATGCCGGTGGAAACCGTGACGAAGACCAGCGAGCGAGCGCCATGGCCGGCGCCGAAGCGCCATTCGCCGAGCGCCGCCGCATTGGCATCGTTCTCCAGCCGCACCGGCAGGCCGAGCCGCCGCTCGAGGATGTCGGCAAGCGGCACGTCCAGCCAGCCGGCGAGTGTCGGCGGACCGACGGCGATGCCGGCTAGCGGATCGAGCGGCCCCGGCGCACCAACGCCGACGCCGACGATCGAAAGTGCCGGTGCCTCGGCATGGACGGTCGCCGCGAGCGCCTCGATCTGGCCGATCACCACATCGGGGCCGGCCTGCGCCTGCGTCGGCACCGCAGCGAATGCCAGGATCTTGCCGTCGCGGTCGACCAGGGCGGCACGAAGCTCCGTCCCACCAAGATCGATCGCAAGGGCGGCTTCTGTTGTCATGCCGCGACCTTCAAGCCATGCAGCCAGCCGATGCGGCCGGCGAGATCCTTGTCGCCGAAGGCGAGCGAACCGAGAACCACCGTCTCGGCACCGGCGGCACGTAGCAACGGCACGGTCTCGTGGCGGATGCCGCCGTCCGCCGCCAGAACCACCTGCGCCTCGCGACCGGCCTTTCTCAAGATGGCGCGGGCAGCGCCCAGCCTGTCGCAGGCCTTATCCGATAGGCTCTGGCCCTTGACGCCGATTGCGGTTCCCAGAAGCGTGACGAAAGCGACCTCGGAAACGAAAGGCGTCACCGTCTCGACCGGGGTCTCCAGCCTGAGCACGACGCCCGCCTCGGCGCCGAGTTCGCGTGCCAGTCGCACGGCGCGCAACCCCGCTTCGCCATTCTCGGCATGGACGCTGATCATGTCGGCGCCGGACTCGATGAACTGGCGCGTCTGCGCCTCGACGATTGCGGCATCGACCATCAGGTGGACATGGATGGGCTTGGCCGTCAGCCCGGCAATGCGGGCGACGAGGTCGGGGAAGAACAGGAAGGACGGGGCGAAGTGACCGTCCGCCACATCGATGTGGTGAAGATCGACATAGGGCTCGATACGCCTGAGGTCGCTCTCGAAATTGGCGAGATTGGCCGACCACAGCGAGAATTCGGCGATCATGCGATCGCGTGGCAATGCGGCGATGGCGGCCGGGCCGGAGAGAGGTTTCGAGATCATGATTGGTCCTGGTTGTTAAAACGATCTTTGAGGAAGCTGCCGATGGCGGCGCGGATTTCGGCGAAATGGCGCTCCTTGTCGGTGGCCTTCGGCGTCACCTCCGCAAAGGCAGCGTTGGGGATGGCGTCGGCGAGGCTGCGCGCGGTCGCCAGCGGATGTACGAGATCGATGCCGGTGCCGATGACGAGCGTGGGCGTTTTGAAGCCAGCGGCTTCGGCCCGTGTCACGCCAGGCCCATCGTTTGCGATCGATTGCATCACCTCGGCGAAAACGGCGGCGTTGTCGCGCGCGAAGAAGCCGAGCAGGGAAGCAAGGTTGTCCGGCGCCTCGGTGCGAAAGCGTACGGCAGTCGCGGAAGCGGCGAAGATATCCCGCGCTTCATCCAATGGACGGCTGCGGATAAGCTCCGCCACTTCCACATAGGGGAGCATGTTCTGCGGCGCCGCATCGAAAGCCCAGGCAGGGCGAGCAAGGACCAAACCCAGGACGCGGTCCGGGTGCCGGGCGGCAAGCTGCAAGGCAATGGCCGCGCCCATCGAAATGCCGCAGGCGACGAAACGATCGAGGCTGGCCGCATCCGCGGCGGCCAGCACATCGTCGGCAAACATGGCGATCGAAAAGGGCCGTGTCGTGCCGGCGCCGGAGCCGCCCTGCGCGCGGCATTCGACGGTCAGCCGGCGGTATGAAGGGCCGTCGGGAAAGTTTTGCGCCACTTGGACGGCATCACCGCCAAGTCCATGCTGGAAGATGATGGGAAGCCTGCCCTGCCCCGTGTCGAAGACACGAAGTGCTGCATCGTCGCGAAGCAGGATCGCCGGCGCAGCGCCCATCAGAGGAGCCCCCGCAAGAAGGCGGCGACGCCGGGAGCTTCGTCGGCGGACAGGCCGTGGGTGACAAGCGCGCAGTCGAAACCCACGGCCTTCAGCCGCGCGACGAAATCCGGGAAGTCAACGATGCCTTGGCCCACGGTGGCAAAGCGACCGTCGCCAAAGCGGTCCTTGGCGTGCGCCATGGCGATATGGCCGGCAGCCTCGTCGATCGCCGCGGCAACGATGGCGCGCGCTTCGTCCGGCGTCGCGTGCTCGAACAGGTTTGCCGGATCAAGCACGATCTTCAGATGCTTCGATCCCATCTCCGCGATCAGCCTGGTCGCGTCCTTGGCCGAGGTGACGATGTTGGCCTGCTCGGGCTCGATGCCGAGATCGACGCCGGTGGCGTCGGCCAGCGCCAGCGCCTTCTCCATCTCGGCGGCCATGTCGGACCAGGCGGCCGGCGTGGCATTGTCGGGGTGATAGGCCCACTGATCGGCGGCGTTGCGCGAACCGGTGCAGAGTGTGACCAGCGGGATATCCAGGGCAGCAGCAGCCTCGATGACGACGGCGAGACGCCGAAGGCCATCGTCGCGGACGGCCTTGTCGGGATGCGCCATGTTGTAGGTGCCCGACAGTGCCGCAAGGGAAACACCGGTCGATTGCGCGGCGGCACGGATGGAAGCGACAGCTTCCGCCGACACCGCATCCGGCATCGACGGCAGGCCGGCACAGGCGAGATTGAACTGCGTCGTCTCATAGCCCGCCTGCCGGACGGCCGCGAGCACCGCAGCCGGCTCAATCCCCGGAAAAGTCTTGGCGAAGATGCCGAGACGCATCACACCGCTCCCGAAACCGAAGCGAGCTCGACCCGTTCACCGGTCTCGACCGAGCGGGCGATGGCGACCATGGCGCGGATCGAGGCGATGCCGTCCTCGACATTGGCGCCGCGCATCGGCGCGCCTTCCAGCACCGTTTGGGCAAGGCCTTCCAGCTGGCGGCGGAAGAAATGGCCGTCGGCGCCGAGCGGCTTGTGGGCGGTGGCGGTCTTCTCGTGAAAGATCTCGACCTCGCTGGCGCGGAAGTACCAGGGGTTGAAGGTCCTGGCGATGACAGAACCGTTCTCGCCATAGAGCTGAAAGCCTTCGTGCCAGTCCATGCGAACGGCGACGGTCAGGTCGAGATGGCCGAGCGCGCCGCTGGCGAACTCGGTCTCGACGAACCAGCAATAGGCGCCGAATTTCTCATTGAGCCGGGCGCGCACGGCGACGATATCACCGCACAGGAAACGCGCCGTGTCGACGAGATGCGAGCCGTGCGCCAGCATGAAATACTGCCTGAGATCGGCCTTCGGATTTCCCGCCGGCTTCCTCGCCAGCTTGCTGGTGACGGGCAGCGGCTGCACGGCATCGGTATTGGTGTAGCGGTGGGTGGAATCGCAATACCAGGCCTTCAGCGCCAGCACCTCACCGATCTCGTCGTGGACGAAGTCGCGCGCCGCCTCCAGCGCCGGATCGAAGCGTTTCATGTGGCCGACCTGCAGCACCTTGCCCGAGCGCCTGACCGCCTGCGCCAGCGCCTCGCCTTCCTCGACCGAGGTGCCGATCGGCTTTTCACACAGAACATGCTTGCCGGCATCGAGCGCCTTGATCGACATCGGCACGTGATAGGCGTCCGAGGTGGCGACGATCACGGCTTCCAATTCGGGATCGGCGAGCATCGCATCATAGTCGGCATAGATCTTCTGCGGCTCGTAGGTGGCGCCCATGCGGGCGAGCAGGTCGGGTGCCGCGTCGCAGATGGCGTAGAGGTCGGCATTGCCGGCCTTGACGCAGGATTCCAGATGCGCGAACTGCGCGATGGGGCCGCAGCCGAGCACGCCAACCCTGAGGCGTCTGTCCTGTTTCTTGATCATCGTCTCGTTCTTCAGGCGCCGTAGGAGCGCATCGTCTGGCGGTTGGTCTTCACCGCGCCGGCGGGATCGGCGGCGGCCGTTTCGGATTCCTCCTCCAGCACCAGCCAGCCGTTGAAGCGTGGCGCGGTGTTGGCAATCTCGATCACCGCAGGCGTGTCGCAGACGCCCTTGCCGAGCATGGCCCAGGTGCCGTTGGCATCGACGTCCTTCAAGTGGATGTAGCGGATGCGGTCGCGGTGGGTGCGCAGCGTATCGGACATGTCCTTGTGGCCACGCAGGATATGGCCGGTATCCGGCACCCAGCCGACCAGATCGGGGTCGAGCAAGGCAAAGATCGTGTCGTAGTCGGCACGGTCGAACAGCAGCGTGTTGTGGTGCGAACTTGGATGCACCGCGACCTGGACGCCGGCCTTGCGCCCGAGTTCGCCGGCTTTGTTGTAGACCTCGGCGGCGATGGCGAACTTGCCGTCGCGCGGGCCGTCGGAGACCACCGTCGCAGAGCCCATCGACACCAGCGCGCCTGGGAAGGCAGCGGCGAAGTCGATCCAGCGTTTGGCGGTATCGAGGTCGGTGCCGATCTTCTCCTTCAGCGTAAAACCACTGTTCGAGCCGAAGGCGAAGGAGACCAGCATCAAACCGGACGCCTTCAGCGCGGCGGCGAATTCCGCTGGCTTGCGGGCATAGTGGCCGATCATGGTGTCGGTGATCTCGATGCCGGCATAGCCGCCATCGGCGATCGCCTTCAGCAGATCGTCGGGGCCGCCGGTCCAGGCCTTGCCAAGCATTTCCCAGGTGAAGGTCTGGCAGCCGACTTTGAGGTCTTTCACGTTCATACTTTCATTCCTTGATGCCGCTTATTGCTTGATGCCACTCTGCGTCGCCGTGGGAAGGACATCCTACTTGACCGAGCCTGCGGTCATGCCGGCGAGGAAGTACCTCTGGGCAACGAGGTAGATGAGCAAGAGCGGTAGCGAGCCGAGCACGCTCATCGCCATCATCTGGTTCCATTCGAAGGCGTGCTGCCCCATCAACAGCTGGATGCCGATCGGGACGGTGCGCATGGACGTTGACTTCGTCAGCGTCAGCGCAAAGAGAAATTCGTTCCAGCACAACAGGAAGGTGTAGACCGACGTCGCCACGATACCAGGCAGTGAAATCGGGACGATCACCCGCCAAAGCGCTGTCCAACTGGTGCCGCCATCGACAGCCACGGCTTCATCGAGATCGCGGGGCAAGGTGTTCAGATATCCCGTCATCAGCAGGATCGCGTACGGCAGTGTAAACACCAGGTAAGTCAGGATCAGTGCGACGTAGGTATCGAAGATACCGTATGAGACGACAAGCCCGAAGAAGGGGATCAAAAGTGTGATCGGCGGAATCGTCTGCGTGCTGATGATGATTGTGTTCAGGCTGCCCTTGCCGCGGAAGTTGAAGCGGCTGAACCCGTAGGCCGCCAGCAAGGCGATCAGCACCGTCAGCACGGTCACCGATCCCGCCACGAAATAGCTATTGAAGAAGAAACGCAGCTTTACCGGGTCGCCAAGGATGGCTGCATACGCTTCCAGCGTGAAGGCCTTTGGCAGGATGGTTGGTGGCAGGGCAAAGATTTCGGTGTTCGACTTGAACGAGCTGCTGAGCATCCAGTAGATCGGGAAGGCTGCGAAGAACAGTCCAGCCGCAAGAGCAACATGCAGCGCGACGGTGATCAGCTTGTCTTTGCCAGAGTTTCGTTTCCTCATGGTGACTACCGAGCCTTCTGATAACGGATGTAGAACAGCGTCAGGCCGAGAGAGATCAGCAGGATGACCACGGCGCTCGCCGACGCCTGTGACAGGTTGTAGCTCGAAAACGCCAGCTTGTACGTGTAGGTGCTGAGGACCTCGGTCGAGTAGATCGGGCCACCGCCCGTCGTTATCCAGATTAACGGGAAGACCTGCATGGTCCAGATGAAGTCGAGCAGCGAGATGCTGATGATGATCGGCATCAGCTGCGGGATGGTGATGAAGATCAGCTTCTGGTAGGCTTTCGCCCCGTCGATATCGGCGGCCTCGTAGAAATCCTTGGGAATGCCCTGCAAACCCGCGAGCAGGCTGACCATGAAGAGCGGATAGCCCGCCCAGATATTGGCAAAGGTGACGGCGTGCAGCGCGGTCTGAGGCGAGGAAAACCATTCGACCTTGGAACCGATGATGCCGATTTGCATGAGAATGCTATTCACGACACCGTTCGGCTCAAGCAGGAGGCGCCAGATCACGGCGATAATCACCGCGGTGAACAGCCAGGGCAGTATGTAGAGCACGCGCAGAATATTGCGCAGCGTCGGATTAATGCGGTCGCTGTTCAGCATGAGCGCGAAGGCCATGCCGATGGTCATGTGGAAAATGACACTCATGCATGTGAAGTAGAGCGTGTGCCACAGCGAAGCCCAGAACACGGGGTCGTCGAAGATCGCCTGGTAGTGTTTCAGTCCGGCAAAGGATGGGTCACGACGCAGCACCGCACTGTTCTGGAACGAGTAGGCAATCACCGTCACCATCGGCAGCAGCATCAGCAGCCCGATGATGAGCAGCGAAGGCGACAGATAGAGGTAGGGTGCGACCGCTCGTTTCAGCTTGTGGTGGGAGCGTTTTTGCCGGGTCATGTGCCAACCTTGGGATACGCCTTCAAGAGAAGGTAAGCTTCAAAAACAGGTTCATCTCAAATTGCCGATCCGTTGTTGCCGAGTGGCCTGCCCGAAGTCAGGCCACCCGGTCGAAGATAGCAAACGGGAACAGGCCGATCAGAATTTCGCCATCCAGCCCTTCTGAGCGGCGGCGGCGGCTTGTTCGGGAGACTGCTCGCCGGCGAGCATCTTCTGGGCTTGCACGTCGAACTGGGTCATCAGGTCTTCAGCCACCGGTAGGCCCGTGAACTCATTGGCGAGATAACCGGTCTTGAAGATTTCAAAAGCCTTGCCGAAAGCCTTGTCCGAGGTCACGAAGTCGGGCTTGGCGTTGACGTTGCCCGGGAAGGCGTTTGCAAGCGACACGAGCTTGGCGTTCACCTTTTCACTCATCAGATATTGGACGAGTTTCCAGGCCTCTTCCTGATGTTTCGAGGCAGCAGAGATGCCGATGCCCCAGGAGGCATAGGGAAGGCCGCGCTTGCCGGTATAGTTTTCCACGACAGGGACCGGGATGAGGTCGAAGTTCAGCTTGGGATTGCGCTTGCGGATGAGGTTCACATGCGCGAGCGAGTCGATCATCATCCCGACGCGGTCGTTGACGAACTCCTCGACCTTTTCCTGCTCGGTCTTGGTGGCGATGCCGGGCGAGATGGTGCCGGCGTCGTTGAGTGATTTGACGAAGGTGAGCATATCCACCACCGGTTTGCCCTCAAGGTCTGGCTTGCCGTTCGCCATCATCGACTGACCCGAAGCCCAAACCCACGACATCATGTCGTTCTGGACGCCGGATGGCGTTTGCAGCGACAGGGGCAGCACCCAGCCATACTGGTTCTTGTCGGCCTTCGTCATCTTCTTGGCGGCTTCGAGAAACTCCGCACGGGTCGACGGCAGCTTGGTCACGCCTGCCTGGGCGGCGAGGTCCAAATTCACGAAGACCGGATAGACGAAGGAAGCCACGGGAAACATCACCGCCTTGCCGTCCACCTTGATGATGTCCGCGACCTGGCTCTTGTCGAAACCGCTCGCATCCATCATCGGATTCATGTCGGCGAGTGCGTTCTGCGCATTCAGATTGTTCACCCAGGCACCGTCGAGACCGACGACGTCGCTGAGCGTTCCGGTTGCAGCACCAACCGAGATCTGGTCTCGCGTGGTCGCGTAGGGGCCGCTGACCAGCGTCACCTTGACTCCGGGGTTTGCGGCCTCGAAGTCATCCATGATTGCCCTGAGCGAGCCAGCCGGCAATTCGGGCTCCCACCATTGGGTGAATTCCAGCGTCGTGTCCGCCATGGCGCCGGTTGCGCCAAGCAACCATGCGGCCGCGGCTATTTTCAGCATCACGGGTTTAATACGAAACATCATTTTCTCCTCCTTCTTTGGGATCGACCGCACAATGCGGACGATCGTCTGGTTATTCAGAAGTCTTCTTACGCAGGCGCCTCACCCTCGCCTGCGGGCCTTGCCGCGGATATTCAGATCGCCAGATGCGTCTCGGGATCGAAGAAATGGAGCTTGGCGTCATCCAGGGCCAACCGGATTTCCGAGCCGGAGCGGACTGTGCTGACCGGTTCGAATTTCGCCACCGCGTTCGACGCCAGGCCGAAATCCTGCACTGCGTCCGGGTCGCCGGAGTCCACTCGGACCGCATCGATGTTGAGATGGACGATTTGTTCGGATCCAAGTTCTTCGATCGAGGTCACCTTTGCCGGTATCGTCTGATACTTGCGGCCGGATTCGAGGCTGCTGTCATAGAGATCCTCCGGTCGTATCCCGAACACGACCTTGCGCCCCGCATACGACCTCAAGCCCGGCCTGCGCACGAAGGCTGCATCCTGCAGCCGGATGGCTAACGCGCCGGGCATCAGTTCGTCGCCCGTCAGGGTCGCCTCGAAAAGGTTCATCGAAGGAGACCCGATGAAGCCGGCAACGAAGGCGTTCACCGGCGATTCATAGAGCCTCTTGGGTGTGTCGACCTGCTGCAGCACGCCGCCTTTCAACACCGCGACCCTGTCGCCCATCGTCATGGCTTCGGTTTGGTCGTGGGTCACATATATGGTCGTGACGCCGAGCTGCTTTTGCAGGCTGGTGATTTCGGCGCGCATTTGAACACGCAGTTTCGCGTCCAGATTGGAAAGGGGTTCGTCCATGAGAAAGGCTGCCGGCTCGCGCACCATGGCGCGGCCCATGGCAACCCTTTGACGCTGTCCGCCTGAAAGGTTCGCGGGTTTGCTGTCCAGCAGAGACGTCAGTTGAAGGGTTTTGGCGATCTCGTCCACGCGCTTCTTGCGCTCGGCCTTCGACTTGCCTGCCAGCCGCATCGAAAAGCCGATGTTTTCGAACACCGTCATATGCGGGTAGAGGGCGTAGCTCTGGAAGACCATCGCGATGTCGCGGTCCTTGGGCGGCATGTCGACGACGTCGACGCCGCCGATTCGAAGGCTGCCGCTGGTGACGTCCTCCAATCCCGCGATCATCCGCAACGCGGTGGATTTGCCACAGCCGGAAGGCCCGACGAGAATCAAAAACTCACCGTCCTCGACCGACAGGTTCAACTGGTCGATTGCGTGAAAATTGTTCCCGTATGTCTTGCAGATATTCTCAAGAACGACTTCTGCCATATTCCTCCCTCCACAAGTCTAAGCCACTGATTTTTATGATTGTCCTCGGCCTATGTTCACCTGCGAATATTTTCCTCGGATAGTTCGGGCAATGTTTCGGTATCGAGCCGCGCATATTTCAGTTCGACTGCCGACGGCGCGTTCGTCGATGCCAGGAGTTCCGTGACCTGGTCGTTGGTCGGAAGTGCCTCGCGCCCGCCCCGCCCGGTTATCGAAAGGGCGGCCGCCGCGGCGGCGAATGCGACCCGGCCTGCGGTGTCGGCACCGCGCGTCAATGCATGGGCATAGGCGCCGTGAAAGCAGTCACCGGCGCCGGTCGAGTCGACGACTGCAACCCGGTGCGGAGGCAGGTGCCAGAGCCCTGTCTCGTCGCGTCCGCGATAGTACACGCCCCTGCCGCCATCGGTCAGAACGACGGCGGATCGCGACGGCGACCACAATGCATCAAGCATCTCGGCGGGCGATCGGCAGCCCGTAGCGGTCCGCGCAAAGCCCAGGGGAAGAATGAGGTGGTCGCAGAGCCCGATCAGCCGCTCCGTGGCTGGGCCGCTGCTCCATTCGATATCGCCGAGGATCGCAAGGCCGAGATCGCTAGCCCGAGCCACGACATCCAGCGACCGGATCGCATAGCTATCGACGATCAGGACGGTCGCGCGGCTGAGGACTTCGTCCGGAAAGTCCGGCGCGGTACCCAGCATCGCTTCGTCGTCATACGCGATGAACCGCTCCCCATCCGAACCGACGGTGATGCGCGAGCGCACCGGGCGCGCGTGCGGGTGGCGCGGCGCGAACACGGTTTCAACGCCGCTCGCAGCGAGATCGCACAGCACGGCGTCATCCGCGGCACTGCCCAGCCATCCGACGAACCCGGCGGTTCCGCCGAGCCGCGCGACGGCGGCAAGTGCCGTCGCGACATTTCCCCCGAAAGCTCGGGCACTTTGCAGGACCTTCCCCTTGCCCGCCGACAACGGCTGATCGACATAGACGATGTCGTCGATCGCAATAGCTCCGAAGCCGAGGATTGAAGGGACGGTTGGCATCGTTCAGGCACCCGCCTTCGCCAAGGCGTCTTGCGCCGAAAGGCCGTCATGGATGACGCCCCGAAAGGCAATCGCTGCCTTTTCCGGATCGCCATGCCCCCAGAGATTGCGGCCCACCACGGCACCGCGCGCGCCGGCACGGATGGCGTCCGCCGTCTGCTGAAGGGCGCCGAGCAGCGTGTCTGTCTTCGGACCACCGGCGATCACAACCGGCACCGGGCAGGTCCGAACGGTCTCTCGAAACGACTCGAAATCGCCGGTATAACCGATCTTGATCACGTCGACGCCGGACTCGTAGCCGATGCGTGCCGCATAGGCGATCTCGTCGGGGGTGAAGACGATTTTTGCCCCGTCGGTGAAATCGCGAGGGTAGATATGCGCCACCACCGGCATGCCGTAACGGGCCGCCGCATTCACCGAATCGGTCAGCCAGCGTATGTATTTGCCCTCGGTCGCGCCGCGCACCGGAATGGCCACGGCCAACGCATCGGCGCCAGCGCGCACCGCATCCTCGGGCGTTGCAATCAGTTCACTGATGCGATCGTCTGGGGTGAAGCAGCCGGCCTGGATCACCAGGGAAGCCTTGCCCGCGTATTGCGGCCATAGATGACGCGCGGTGCCAGGCTGGATGCTGACGTAGTCGGGTTTGCCCACCATGACGCGTGCAAGCGCGCCCGGCAGGTCGGCAAGACCTCCTTTGCGCACGTCGCCATAGCCGACAAAGTGGTCGACCGCGCCGCCAAAAAGATTTCCCGATGGGTGTGAGAAGAGGCGCGCCAGGCGCACCTTGGTTCCGAGGCTCATGAGTCCAAAACTCTCCAATCGATTGATTTAAAAACCCTAGACCCAGTGTTTGCGAAAGAAATGATAAATGCAATCTTTCGAAAGCTTTCGAATTCGCATATTTTTGGTAGAGTGAACCGAGGCCAGGGCGATCGCTTGGCGCATGGAGGCAAGGACAGGGCAATGTTGTCAGAGCAGAGACGCCAATCGATCCTGGGTGAAGTGCAACGCAGCGGACAGGTTCGCATCAAGGACCTGTCAGACGATTTTGGCGTGTCGGAAGTCACGGTGCGCTCCGACCTCGAGATACTGGACCGCAAGGGACTGCTGACCAAGACCCGTGGAGGCGCGGTGACCCGGACCACAGATTCGACCACGGCCGCGTTCGCCCGGCGAATGCAAACAAACCTCGATGCAAAGAAACGCATCGCCCGGGCAGCGGCAGAACTGTTCGAGGACAACCAATCGGTCATCTTCGACGGCGGCTCGACGTTGATGCAGGTTGCCATGCTGTTACCTCCGCTCAGCAATGTCGTGGTCGCGGCCACGGCGATGAATATCGTGCAGCACCTGATGCATCGGCCCGGGCTCGACGTTCACATGATCGGTGGCCGGGTCTATCCAGACACGGTGAGCACGCTGATCACCGATGCCGACACGGCTCTCGGCGGCTTGGTAGCGCATCAGGTCTTTGTTGGAGCGCATGCGATTGACTCGTCACTGGATGTGGTCGACGTGAACGAAGACATGGCGCGAACGAAGCGAAACCTCGTGCGCATGGCCCGGCGCGTTGTCCTCCTTGCGGATTCGAGCAAATGGGGCGTCAGCGGGACCTCCAAGGCCTTTTCCCTGTCGAGCGTCGATGTTGTGATCACCGACGATGGCCTGTCCGGCCCGATACGCAGCCAGCTTGATAGGACCGGGGCCAAGGTGATCTATGCCTGACCCCGTCGCGGTCCCTGGCCGTGACGGAAATATCCATTGCGCTCACAACCCACGGAATCCGCAGCGGCGGTCGGCCGTTTTTTCATGTCTATCATTTTCTCCTCCTAGGGCTGGCAGCCTCCCGATATCGCGCCAGCATTTTCGCATGTTGTATAAAAATTTTACGCGCGTCAATATTTAAAATGTTGTATAGCCCTTTGCGAAAGCGATCCGTTACCGGCTGGACGGATTCGACAGACGATGACCGCGTTGGGAGGTACGATCGAAAATGCACGGAAAATCAAAGACGAAACTCGGGATCGGCGTCATCGGATGCGGCAACATCTCGATGACCTATCTGCGCAATGCCGCCCTCTTCGGCGGCATCGAGTTGCGCGCCTGCGCCGATATTTCGGCCGACATGGCGGCGGTGCGGGCGAAGGAATATGGTATAAGGGCGCTCGGCGTCGATGCGCTGCTGGCCGACCCCGAGATCGATCTTGTCCTCAACCTGACCATTCCGGCGGCGCATTTCGACATTTCGTTGGCCGCACTTTCGGCCGGCAAGCACGTCTTCACCGAAAAGCCGCTCGCCACCTCGGCCGCCGATGGACAGCGCCTGGTCAACGAGGCGAGGTCACGCGGCCTGCTGCTCGGCTCGGCGCCCGACACTTTTCTCGGTGCAGCCGGACGCCGCGCCCGCCGGCTGATGGACGAGGGCGCCATCGGCCGCCCGGTCACCGGCACCGCCTTCATGATGGGCCGCGGCATGGAGCATTGGCACCCCAACCCGCAATTCTACTATCAGCCGGGCGGTGGCCCGGTGTTCGACATGGGGCCTTACTACCTGACCATGCTGGTCAATCTGCTAGGCCCGGTCGAGCGCGTCATGGCGATGGCGACGCGCGGCCAGGAGGAGCGGCTGATATCAGCCGAAGGGCCATTCAAGAACACCACATTCAAGGTCGGCACGCCGACCAACGTGTTGTCGTTGCTCGAGTTCCGCTCTGGTGCGACCGTCACCTTCGTCGCGTCGTGGGATGTCTTTCGCCACTCCAATCATCCGATCGAGCTGCACGGCACGGAGGGCTCGCTGCGCTTGCCCGACCCCGACACGTTCGGCGGCACCGTGTCGCTGTCGGAACGCGGCACCGAGTGGAAGGATTTTGCCAGCGAGGGCGATCTCTATGGCGCCCGCAACTGGCCTTATGCGGCGCCCGACCGCGCCAACTACCGCATGCTCGGTGTCGCCGATCTGGTGCGCTCGCTTCAAACCGGCAACACGCCACGCGCCTCCGGCAGCCTTGCGTTGCATGTGCTGGAGATCATGGAGGCGATCCTGCGCTCCGGTGAAACACGGGGCTCGGTCGCCGTCTCGGGCGATATCGTCCAGCCGGCCCTGCTGACCGAGGAAGAGGCAAGCGACCTGCTGGCCTGAGGGTATGATCATGACGCTCGATCCGGATGCGCTGCGCGTCCTCGACATCGGTCGCGCGGCCGGCGGCGCGCCGTTCGAGAACGGTAGCGTGGCGGCAGCACGCGCCGCTTACAACGCCTCGTTCCCGACGCTGCAGGGCGAGCACGAACCGGTCGCAACGACTTTGGAACGGCAGATCGACGGGCCGAACGGCCCCATCACCGTCCGCATCCATCGCGGCGCCGGCGCACCGCAAAGCGGGGCGCCGGCGTTGCTCTATCTGCATGGCGGCGGCTGGGTCATCGGCAATCTCGATTCGCATGACGAGATCTGCCGCTCAATGGCCAATCTCGGCAACGCCGTCATTGTCTGCCCCGATTATCGCCTGGCGCCGGAACACAAATTTCCCGCCGGGCTGGAGGATTGCCTGGCGACACTTCGCTTCATGGCGCAGAGCGCCGCCGCTCTCGGCATCGACAAAGCGCGCATCGGCGTTGCCGGCGACAGCGCCGGCGGCAATCTCGCCACCGTGCTGGCGCTGCTCGCCCGCGATGGTCTGACGCCGCCGCTTGCCGCGCAGATCCTGATCTACCCCAACACCGATGCACGGCAGACATCGGACAGCTACCGGCGTTTCGGCGAAGGCTTCGGGCTCACCGCAACCACCATGGCATGGTTCCGCGACCATTATGTGCGAACGCCCGACGACATCATGGACTGGCGCGTCTCGCCCTTGCTGGCGCCTGATCTTGCCGGCGTCGCGCCGGCCTTCGTGGCGCTGGCCGGCTGCGACATCCTCGCCGACGAAGGGGCCGCCTATGCGGCGCGCCTGCAAGCCGCGGACGTGCCTGTGATCCTGCGGCAGTGGTCGGGCCAGATACATGGCTTCATCTCGATGGGGCGCCACATTCCCGCTGCCCGGCAAGCGGTGGCCGAGGCGGTGGCTGCCTGGCGCCAATTCGAGAGGGGTCGCTGACGATCAGGCCGACTGACGCATCACCAGGGTGGCGCCAAGCTTGACCGTGCGCGCCAGGCCCTGCTTCGGCGGATCGGCCTCGTCCAGCAAGGCCAGCAGGATCTCGACGCTACGCCCGGCCATGGCGGTGAAATCCTGCGCCATGGTGGTCAGCGCCGGGCAGGTGTAGCGGCTCAGCGGATGGTCGTCATGCGCGGCAACGCGCAGGTCGCAGTCGGGCCTGCGGCCGACCTTCAGGCCGCGCGAGTAGGCGGCCGCCATCACGCCAAAGGCGAGACGATCATTGGCGCACAGGATGGTACGGCCCGGCAAGGTCCCGGCCTCCAGCATTTTTTCCGTCTGCTCGTAGCCGATGCGTTCGAAGTCCCAGGTGTAATCGCGTGCGGCCTCGATGACGACCGGCTTGAACCCGGCGGTCTCCATCGCAACGATGTAGCTCTCCTGGCGTTCGCCGGAGTTGTGGTTGACATGCGGAATGTCGAGATAGGCCGGCGGCTCGCCCGAGCGACACAGATAGTCGACGATGGTCGACACGCTCTGCCGGTTGTCATTGCCGACGAACGGCGTATCGCCCTCGATATAGGTGTCGAAATAGACGATCGGAATGTCCTGCCCGAGCTTGTCGAAAACGCTGCGGTCGGAGGCAAGGCCGAGCGGGGCGATGATCGCGCCGGCGACCTTCAGCGACAGCAGCGTCCTGACCGACTCCGCTTCCAGCTTCGGCGAGCCATGCGAGGAGATGACGATCGGCCAATAGCCTTCGTCGCGGCAGCGAAATTCGATGCGGCTGACCATCTCGGCGTAGAATGGATCGGTGATCGTCGGCACGACGATGCCGATGTTGCGGGTGCGCTTGCGGTTGAGGTTGCGGGCGAAAAGGTTCGGCTGATAGTCCGAGGAACGCAGCGCCGCTTCGATGCGCGCCCGCGTCGCCGGCTTCACGCTCGCGGGATCGTCGAAATATTTGGACAACGTCGGCCGTGACACTCCACATGCCTGGGCGAAGTCATCCATCGTGCGGTGCGTCTTCTCCGCCATCGATACCGGTCCCTTCCCCATTCGCCTGCCGGACCGATCCGGCCGTAACAGTCATGCGGCCGTTGCCCCGGGAGCGGCAATGCTTGACCGAACTTATTCAGTCAAATTTTCACAGTTCCCAATACAACGCAAAAACATTACGTACGTCAAATTATTTATTGACGCCCCGAAATCAACTGGCGCGCCGATGCAAGCATCAGGCGATCGTGACTGGGGTATCTCGGCGAAGGTCAGGAATCTGCTGATTGGCTGGGGACAGGAGTGCGAGAGATCCAAGCCGGCGCAACGGGCGGGCAGGCGCGCCGCCGCGAAGAATGCGGTTGACGTGCGGGCGCGGGCTTCTCTGGTGTGTGGGCGTGGTCGGGCCGTGAAATGGCCCGCAACCTGCTGGGACGGTAGCAATCGATCGGGAGGCGCATGCGGCGCCTCCCGATCGCAATCATCATTCGATCATTCGCCGCGCATCGTCGCCTGGAAGGTCGGCAGGTGCTTCTTCTGCGCCTCCAGCATGCGCTCGCGGTAGACGCCGTAGATGACGTCGGTATCGTGCAACGTCACGCCGGCAATTGTCGGCGAGGCGAAGACCGGCAGTTCGATGCCGCGCTTGGACAGCGCTTCCGCGGTGCGGGCGATCAGTTCGTGCGCCAGGATCATGGCGAGCACGGTCGACGAACCCGAGACCGGACGGCTCCAGCCTTCGACCGGCACGATCGCGTCCTCGATCGGCGAACAGGTGTCAATGACGAGGTCGGCCGCGTCCGCAAGCCGCTTGCCGGAGGAGTGCGTCGCCGGCTTGTCGAGGTTGTTCTTGCTGGTCACCGCGACGACGAAGATGCCGCGCTTCTTGGCATAGAGCGCTGTGTCGATGCCGGACGAATTGCGGCCGCTGTGACCGAAGATGATGATCGAATCGCCCTTGTTGAGCGGCTGGTGGTCGAGGAATTTTTCGGCGTATTTCTCGGTCCGCTCCAGCCACAGCAATTCGCGCACGCCGCCGGCGCCGAGCACGTTGTGCCACATCACGCGCGGGTCGGTCAGCGGATTGAAGCCGACAAAGCTGCCGTAGCGCGGGAACACTTCCTGCACCGGCAGCACCGAATGGCCCGACCCGTAGAGATGGACCAGCCCGCCGCCCTCGAGCGTGTCGGCAAAGCGGCTGGCGGCCTGGCCGAAGGCTTCTTCGTTGGTTTTCGCCGCCTGGTCGATGAGGGCTGCGAGACGGTGGATGTAGAGATCGGACACGTGGGTACTCCTGTTTAAGTGTCGGCTTGGGATGGATCAGCTTCTTGGGGTTGACGGGACGCGCCCGGCGCGCAGCGTCGAGCGGATTTCGTAGCGGTCACCACGCATGATGGAGACGGTGAATTCGAACGGACCGCGCTCGTCGGTGGTGATGCGCTCGACGACGAAGGCGGGGCTGCCAACCGGGAGATCAAGCAATTCGGCATCCGCAGCACCGACGGCGCCGACGCGATAATTCTCGCGCGCCGCCACCGGCACGATGCCGTAATGGCGCTCCAGCGCCTCGTAGAGCGATCCCTGCAGCAAGCCGGCGTCGAGGAAACCAGGCACGCGCACGGCCGAGAGCTGCGCCGTCTGGATGCCGATCGGTTCGCTGTTGCCGAGTCGCAGGCGCCGGATGCGCACCACCGGATCGCCCTCCTCGATCTCCAGCGCACCGGCCGCCGCGGCATTGGCCGTGGTCAGGCCGCAATCGAGCAGGCGCGAGCCGGCGACCACGCCCATATTGCCCATCTCCTGGGTGAAGCTGGTCAGCTCGCGGGTGCCGGCGACCAGCGTGGTCGAGCGCACGAAGGTGCCGCGGCCATGCTCGCGCCGCAGCAGCCCGGCCTCCTCGAGATTGCGCAAGGCGTGGCGCAGCGTGATGCGGCTGACCCCGAACAGGGCGCACAGCCTGTCTTCGGCCGGGATCTGATCGCCCGTCGCCCATTCGCCGCTCTTGACGATGGCGCGGATCGCTTCTTCGACCTGATACCAGAGCGGCTCCGGTCGTCTGCGATCCGGTTGCTGAAAGCTTGCTTCGCTCATCGCACCTGCCTCCACTCGCTTCCCGCGAGCCCGGCCAGCGCCGCCCCGACGAGACCCGCGCGAGAACCGAATTGACCCGGTCGCAGAACAATATGCTTGAGATGCGGCGGCAGTTGCCGCTGCATCGCGGCAAGCAGCGGCGGCCGGATCATGTCCAGCGCCTCCGCCAGGCCGCCGGAGATCAGCACCGCCTGCGGATCGAGCAGCGCGACGGCGCCGGCCAGCGCAGTACCGAGCCGACACGCCGGCGCCTCCAATGCGGCAAGTGCCGCCTTCTCGCCGGCCCGGGCGGCGTCGATCAGCCTGCCGCCATCCGCCAAGCCGATCTGTTGTGCCAGGGCGTCGAGCGCCCGGCCGGAGGCGACGCGCTCCAGCCAGCCGCTGCGCTCCTCGCCTTGATCCTCTGTGTCGGCGCAGGCCCATCCGAAGGAGCAGGCGCCGCCACGGGCGCCGGCGACGATGCGGCTGTTGGCCAGCACGGCGGAACCGATGCCGGTGCCGATCGCCAGCAGGATCGCGTCGGACATGCCTTTCGCACTGCCTTCGACGGCTTCCGCGAGCATGGCGATCTGCGCGTCATTGCCGAGCGCGATGCGCAGGCCCGGAAACAGTCTCGCGACATCGACACCGTCGAGCCAGGGCAGGTTCGGGACCCAGCGGCAGATCGAGCCTTCGACCAGGCCGGGCACCGCGATGCCCAGCGCCTCCACCGCACCCGCCTCGGCGCACAGCGCGCGGATGCGGATGACAAAGGCGTCGAGGTTTGCCGGCGCCGGTTCGCGGCTTAGCGCCTCCAGCATTCGCACATCGCCGGTATGGACGGCGGCGCGCAGATTGGTGCCGCCGAGATCGATGGCCAGAACCCGCGTCATCGGCCAGGCCCCTTGCCGAACGGCGGTGAGAACAGACCGCTGCCGGCATTCCACGAATGCGACGCCGCCGCGAAAGCCTGCGCATAGCGCGTGCCGCGCAGGCAGCCGCGCAGCCGGTAGAGCGCGCTGTAATAGTCGACATAGGGAAAGCTGCTCAGGCCGCGCGCTAGCTCGTATTCCTGGACCGCTTCGCTCCACGCCTCGAAGCCGTCGCTGACATCGACGAGATGCTCCGGCCGGAAGCCGTCATCGTCCTCCCAGTTCTCGCCGAACAACAGCAATTGCGGTGTATGCGCCGCATGGTCGCTCGCAACAGTCGGCAGGGCGGCGAAGAAGATGCCGGTCTGCGTCAGATGCGCGGCGGCGCGGTGGTCCTTGTGCCAGCTGCCGTGCCAATGGGTGATGACGATCTCGGGTTTCAACTCGCGAATGACGTCGCACACCTCGAGCGCCGTCTGGTCGTCTGAAGGCAGGAAGGCGTCGCGCTGGCCAAGGCTACGCATGGTGACGCCGAGCCGGGCAGCCGCCCTGCCCGCTTCCTCTTCCTTCTGCACGCAATAGTGCTCGGGGATGAGGCAGGGGTGTCCCTGTTCGCCCATGGTCAGGTGCAGGAAGGTCACGGTCGCACCGCGCTTGACGGCAGCGGCGGCCAGCGGGCCGGCGATGACCTCGGCGTCGAAGGCGTGCGCGCCCACCACCAGGATGGAGCTTGCGGCGTAGATCCTGTCCTCGATCATTTCATGCCTCCCCCGGCGCCGACGCCTTCGCGAATCTGGCGGGCCAGCAGACAATACATGATCAGGATGGGCGCCATGGAGATCGCCAGCGAGGCGAACACAAGGCCCCAGTCGGTGCGGAACTGGCCGACGAAGACGCTGATGGCCAGCGGCACGGTCTTGTAGCGGTCGTCGAAGATGAAGATCAGCGGGAAGAAGAAGTCGTTCCAAACCGCGATCGCGGTGAAGATAGCGACGATCGACACTGCCGGCTTCACCATCGGCAGGATGATCTGGAACAGGATGCGGATCTCGCCGGCGCCATCCATGCGCGCCGCCTCGTCGAGTTCGGAGGGCAGCACGCGCATGAAATTGGCGAAGATAAAGACAGCGAAGGGAATGCGAATCGCCGAATAGACGAGGATCAGGCCGGTCAGCGAATCGAGCAAGTCGAGATTGCGCATCAGCGTGAACAATTCGACCGAGGCGAGCCGGATCGGCAGCATGATGCCGGCCAGGAACAGGCCGAGCATGAGGCCGTTCCAGCCGAGCCGATAGCGGCTGAGCGGATAGGCGGCCATGGCCGAGACGACGATGGTCAGCACCACCGCACCGCCGGTGACGATCAGGCTGTTGACGAAGTTCTGGCCGAGGTGAGCACGCGTCCAGGCGTTGACGAAATTGTCGAAGGCAAAGCTTTTGGGCAGACCGAGCCGGTTGTCGTAGATCTCGGCCGTGGTCTTGAAGCAGGAGATAACGAGAATGTAGAGCGGCAGCAGAACGGCAGCCGCCCACACGACCAGCACAGTCCATCCAGGCAGCCGCGCAATTCGCCGCGAGATGGCGGGCCTTTGCGAAATCGCCAGCGCGCTCATAGCTGCACCGTGCGGCGGTCGAAGAAGCGCAGCATCATGAGCGTGCCGATGCTGAGGATCAGGAACAGCATGGTGCCCAGCGCCAGAGCCAGGCCGATATCGGTGATGCCGACCGCCCCCTCCGCGCCGAAGGCCAGCCGGTAGAAATAGGTCACCAGCGTGTCGGTCGAATAGCTCGGATTGCCCTGCACGCCCTGCATCACATAGACGATGTCGAACTGGTTGAAGGTGTTGATGAACGACAGCGTCGTCAGCGTGCCGATGGCCGGCATCAGCAGCGGCAGCGCGATCGAAAACAGCATGCGCGCATTGCCTGCGCCGTCGAGCTTTGCCGCCTCGAAGATCTGGCCGGAAATCTGGCGCAGGCCGGCGGTATAGATCAGCACCGGCAGGCCCATCCAGTTCCAGGCGTCGACGGCGATCAGCATAGTGAGCGCCGTATGGCTATTGCCGAGCACGGTCAGGCTGCCCTGATGCAGGCCGAGTCCGTTGAGCGCCCATTCGACGACGCCGCCCGGGGCCAGCAACAGGCGCCACAGCGCGCCGACGATGACAGGGCTCAGCACCGCCGGGAAGAAGAAGACCGACTGGAAGAAGGCAGCGCCCCTGTCGTGCAGGAACAGCAGCCAGGCGAACAGCAGGCCGATGCCGTTCTGGAAGACCATGATGCCGAAGAACCAGGCGGTGTTGTGCCACAGCGCGCCGTAGAGCCGGGCGCCACTGGGGAAGATAAACAGCCGCGAAAAATTCGACAGGCCGGCGAACTCGACCATGCGCAGCCCCTTCCAGATGAAGAAGCTGCCCCATAGCGACATCGCCAAGGGATAGAGGACGAACAGCGCATAGACCGCCAACGCCGGCAGGATGAACAGCACGGCCATGCGCTGCTGCGTGCGGCGAAGGCTGCTGGTGCGGCGAAGGTTGCTCATGCGCTGTTTTTTGTCCGTGAGAGGCCGGCCACGATGCGACCGGCCGACTCCTACTGCTTCGGCTTGAACCAGGTGGCGACAGCGGCCTGCATGTCGGCCGCCAGCTTCTCCGGCGCGATGTTGCCTTCGACCATGTCGATGATCTCCGACTGCAGCACCGAGGAGGCCGTCGGCGACTGCCAGCGGAAGCCGACCAGCGTCAGGTAGGGCGTCGAATTCTTTGACATCTCCATCATCTCAGCCAGCACCGGGTCCTTCACCGTGACATCGGTGCGGGCCGGCGGCCAGCCGAGCTCATCGGCGAACATCTGCGCGAATTCGGCCGAGGCCATGAAGCCCAGCACCTTGGTGGCGGCTTCCTTGTTGGCGCTTTCGGAAACGAGGCCATAGGAACCGTCGGAGAAGGCCGAGGTGTAGAGTTTTGCCCCCGCATCATCGGCGGGGAACGGGAAGATCGAGAATTTCAGCTTCGGGTTCTGCGCCTTGAAACTGCCGTTCTCGAACGAACCGCCAAGGAACATCGCCGCCTTGCCGCCGATAAACTGCTGCGTCGCGGTGGTGTAGTCGATGCCGGCGAAACCATCCGGGAAATAAGGCTTCAGCTCGGCGAAGCGCTTTAGTGCTGCGACATAGCGCGGGTCCTCGAAGGTCGCCTTGCCGGTCATCATCTCGTCGTAGAAACCGGGGCCGTAGATGGTGGGCCCGACGACACCGACGGCGATCTCCAGTTCCCAGGCCGAGCCATTGGCGCCGCCGGTGGCGATCGGCGTGATGCCGGCCGCCTTCAGCTTGTCGCAGGCGGCGACGAAATCCTTGTAGGTCTTGGGTATCTCGATGCCTTGGGCGGCAAAGATGTCCTGGTTGTAGAACACACCCATCATCGGCACTGAATAAGGCACGCCATAAACCTTACCGTCAGTGCGGCCGCGCGCGCCGCCAAGGGCCGCGTCCGCCATGTTCTTCAGCTCCGGCACGCTGTCGTCGAGCGCATCGAGATAGCCGGCATCGACAAAGGGCTGCAATTCGCCATAGGCCTTGAGCTGGGCGATATCCGGACCGCGGCCGCCGCGTAGCGCCGTGCTCAGCCGATTCTGGTAATCGGCATCCGGCGTGAACTGGATATTGACCTTGATGTCGGGGTTTTTGGCCTCGAAGGCGTCGAAGATGCGGCGCATCGCGGCTTCGTCCTCGGTGCGCCAACTCCATAGCGTCACGGTGCTGTCGGCCCTCGCCGGCACGGTGGAAAAGATGCCGGCGCAAGCGGCGGCAAGGCCGCCGATCAGGCCAAGTGCGGCGCGTCGGTGAATCGAAAGCATGCTCATTGCCAGTCTCCCATTGCTCTCAGTCCTTGGCGTTTCGCGGCGCTTCGGCACCGCGAAAGAGTCAATCGCTCGGAAAAGTCATTATAACGACATAGTGCCATTCGCAAGAGGTCTGGTGCGTCTGCGAAACGGCGACGGCAGGCTCTTTCGCCCAAGAATTCGACATAATTCACTGTTAAATATACATAAATTTCCTGCCGAAGCTGCTGCAAGGAAATTCTGCTCGATGTCATCCATAGCTTTTTCGCAAACAGACACTTGCGCCATCCTCTCATGTTGTCATAACGTCATCGCGATCGATATGCCAAGTGGAGGATGAGGAATGTCTGTTGCCTGGACTTCGAAACTGGCCCTGGCCGCGAGCCTGGCGCTCCTGCCCGTCACCAGTTGGGCGCAATCGGTCAACATCTCCTATTTGACGCATTGGTCGCCCGAGACCGTCGCGCTGCTGGAAGCGGCGGCCAAGGACTATGCGAAGACCAATCCCGACGTCAGCGTCACCGTACGCGCCGTTCCGTTCGGCGATCTCTTGACCACGCTGCGCTCCCAGGGCGGCGGCTCGGACGGCCCGACCATCGGCGGTATCTATGATCTGTGGCTGCCCGAACTCGCCCGCGACAAGCTTGTCGCGCCTGCCCCCGATGTGGTCGCCGGCGAGGTCAAGGACGCCTGGCCGGCGGGCGTCGTCAGCGCCGCCTCGGTCGGCGGCAAACTCTACGGCATTCCCAACGAGATCGACGTCTACGCGCTGAATTACAACAAGGCGCTGTTCAAGCAGGCCGGTATCACTGCTGCCCCGAAGACCTGGGACGAGTTCAAGGACGCGGCCAAGAAGCTGACCAACAAGGATGCCGGCCAGCAGGGTTTTGGCATGATCAATTCCTGGGCGGCGGGCGTCGTCCACCCCTTCGCCTCGCTGCTGGTGTCCAACGGCGGCGATCTGGTCAAGGACGGCAAGCCGGTACTGGACAGCTCGCAGGCCACTGAAGCCTTCCAGCTCTACGAAGACCTGATCAAGTCGGGCGCCAGCGTGCCCGCCATGGCGACGGCCGACGCCAACACAACCGGCCCGTTCCTCGACAATTTCGTCTCCGGCAAGACCGGCATGATCATCATGGCCAACTGGTGGGAGAGCGCGCTGAAGAGCGGCATGGGCGACAAGTTCACTGATATCGCCACCGCGCCGATCCCGGTCGGCCCGAGCGGCGACAAGCCGCATTCGATCTCCTATTCCTGGATGACCGTGGTCAACGCCAATGCCGGCGCGGCCGAGCAGAAGGCGGCCTGGGATTTCCTAGCCTGGCTGAACAATCCGAAGTCTGGCGAGAACGGCGCCTCGGCGATGTCCGACATATTGATGTCGATGGGCATCCTACCGTCGCGCCTGTCCGATATCGAGGCACACAAGGACAAGCTCGGCTCCGAGTTCCTGTCCGGCTATGTCAGCGTGCTGGCCGATGCAAAGCCCTTCCCGGTGGTGCCGGGCGGTCAGGAGTTCAGCGAATCCCTGCAGCAGACGCTCGAAGCGTTGCAGTATGGCCAGGTCTCGGCCAAGGATGCGCAGGCTACGGCGCAGGCCGACGCCACCTCTATCCTGGAGCGCGCCGCCAAGTAGACTGGAGCCATGATCAACAGGTACCGTGCCTCGGCGGGCATCATGCTGGCGCCCGCCGTGACGCTGATCGGCGTCTTTGTCCTCTTGCCGATGCTGCTCACCGTCTGGCTGTCTGTCCAGGACTGGTCGACGCAGACACCGTTTTCCAGTGCAAGCTTCATCGGCCTCGACAATTTCCGCGAGATTTTTGGCCCGACCTCGGTCGGCCGTGACTTCAAGGGCGCGCTTGCCAACACCGCGATCTACACAGCGCTGTCGGTCATCCTGATCCTGCCGCTTTCCGTTGTGTTCGGGCTGATGGTCTATCAGCGCGACGTCGCCGGCGGCACGGCGCTGAGAACCGTGCTGTTTGCCACCTACATGGTGCCGATGATCGCGGTGGCGCTGGTCTGGTCAAAACTCTATTCGCCGAGCGAAGGGCCGCTCAACCAGATGCTCGGCCTGATCGGCATCGGCCCGCAGCCGTGGCTGTCCTCGCCGCGTTCGGCGCTGCTGTCGATCGTCTTCCTCAATGTCTGGCAGCAGGTCGGCTATTTCACCGTGCTGGCGATCGCCGGGCTGACGCAGATCCCCGGCAGCCTCTATGAGGCGGCAAAGCTGGACGGCGCCAACCGGCGCGAGCAGTTCCGCTTCATCACCCTGCCGCTGCTGCGGCGCACGCTGTTGTTCAGCGCCGTCATCGCCATCATCAACGCCGTGCAGGTGTTCGAGCCGGTTGCGCTCATCACGCAGGGCGGGCCGGTCGGCTCGACCAATGTGCTGACCTACCACATCCGCCGCGTCGGCATCGAGCGCGCGCAGGGCGGGCTGGGGTCGGCGATGGCGGTGATGCTGATGCTGTCGCTGATCGTCGTGGTCTGCGCGCTGTTTGCCTTCGCCAACCGGAAGAACGACGAATGAGCGCGCGCGCATTTACCGGATCGTCGACCCGGCTGCCGCGCAAGCGCCCGTCGGGCCGCAAGGCGCTGCTGGCAACGCTGATGCTGCTGGTCGCCGTCGCCTCGGCCTTCCCGCTGCTGTGGATGGTGCTGTCGAGTCTCAAAACCCCGGCCGAGAGCATGCAGGTGCCACCGGTGTGGATCTCCGGCACGCCGAGCCTCGACGCCTATGAGAAGGTTTCGGGCGTGGTCAATGTCGGCCGCTCGATGTGGAACTCTCTGGTCATCGCCTCGATCACGACCGCCGGCATCCTCCTCACCAGCATGATGGCCGGCTACGCCTTCGCCAAATACCACTTCCCCGCCAAGTCGCTGCTGTTTTCGGTGCTGATCGCCACCATGTTCCTGCCGCCGATCGTGACGCTGATCCCGCTCTACCGCCTCGTCGGATCGATCGGGCTCAACGCCAGCCTGGCGGGCATCATCGTACCCAATCTCGCCAATGCCTTCGGCATCTTCCTGATGCGCCAATTCATCGCTGGCGTGCCGGACGATCTGATCGACGCCGCGCGCATGGATGGCGCGTCGGAGCTGCTGATCCTGTTCAAGATTGTGGCGCCGAGCGTCGCGCCGGCGATCGCGGCACTGGCGCTGTTTGCCTTCGTCTATCACTGGAACAGCTATTTGTGGCCGCTGACCGTGCTGCAGGGCAATGCGGACGCCTATCCGATCGTCATCAGCCTCAGCCGCCTGCTCAGCTACAACAGGGGCGCGGTCAACACCGGCCTGGTGATGGCCGGCGCCACGCTCGCCGTACTGCCGCCGCTGCTGCTGTTCGTCTTCCTGCAGCGCTTTTTCGTCGATTCCATCGTCGGCTCCGCGATCAAGGGATAAGCTGCAGAAGCTTGCCGCTCGGACCACG
This sequence comes from Mesorhizobium sp. M7D.F.Ca.US.004.01.2.1, assembly GCF_003997785.1. Classification (NCBI taxonomy): domain Bacteria; kingdom Pseudomonadati; phylum Pseudomonadota; class Alphaproteobacteria; order Hyphomicrobiales; family Phyllobacteriaceae; genus Mesorhizobium; species Mesorhizobium sp. M7D.F.Ca.US.004.01.2.1. Next base: position 28,154 of record NZ_RZRQ01000005.1, read on the forward strand.
GCCCTGCTTGCCAAATGCCGTCATGCCGCCCATACAGCAGGGCAATCGCCCGCCCGAGGTCGTGGTCCGCCTCTCCTTCGATTTTGCCAGGGATACTGTCTAATGTCCGCGACGCTGTGGTCAAAGCCGTGACGGATCACTCCACGCCATCGCTCGCCAGCCTGGGCTGGACGGAATTTTTCGGCGACCAGCTCGAACCCGGCGACGCCAATTTCGTCCCGACGCGGATCGCCACGGTCCATCGCGACCGCCTGACCGGCCTCTCCCAGGCAGGGCCGGTCGATCTGACGCTGCCGGCACAGGCGAACACCGGTGACTATGCCGTCGGCGACTGGGTGCTGGTCGATGGGCATGAGCACCTGGTCCAGCGCCGCCTGACCCGCAAGACGGTGCTGGAACGCCGCACCCAGGGCGGCAGGGTGCCGCAGCTTGCCGCGGCCAATGTCGACACACTGTTCATCGTCACCTCGTGCAATGCCGACTTCAATCCCGCCCGGCTCGAGCGCTATCTGGCGCTGGCCAATGAGGCCGGAACGACGCCGGTGATCCTGCTGACCAAGGCCGACACCGCTGAAGACGCCGAGGCGTATGAAAGGCAGGCTGCGGCGTTGCAGCGTGGATTGCCGGTCGTGATGCTAAATCCCCGCACATCGGATGCGGCAACCGTCTTGGCTGCCTGGTGTGGTGCTGGCCAGACGGTGGCGCTGATCGGCTCCTCCGGGGTCGGCAAGTCTACGTTGGTCAACACGCTGGCCGGATCGGCGCAGCAATCGCCGCAACAGACCGGAGGCATTCGCGAGCACGATTCCAAGGGACGCCACACCACCACGTCGCGATCGCTGCATTCCATTGCCGGCGGCGGCTGGGTGATCGACACGCCGGGCATGCGGACGCTGCAGGTCAGCGATGTCGGCTATGGCATCGACACGCTGTTTGCCGAAATCACCGAGCTCGCGCCGCTGTGCAAGTTCCGCGACTGCACGCATGTGCATGAGCCAGGCTGTGCTGTGCAGGCAGCCCTGAAGGCCGGGACGCTCGATCCGGAGCGCCTTGCCCGCTGGCGCAAGCTGTCCGACGAGAACCAGAACAACACGCCGGTTCCGAGCGGCCCTCGCGGCGCCAAGTCACCCGGGGGTCGCGGCAAAAGGCGTTGAACGGCCGAGGCTGAACTGGCTTCAGCGCCGCGCCGTACCGAAGACCCGATCCCAAAGTGCTGACGTAACACCGAAATTAACCGATTCGTCGATGTGATGATGCAGGGCGTGGCGGCGCTTGAGCGTGTAGAGGTAGCTCGGATGGGTGGGATGCCAATGATGAATCATGTGGTGGACGCTGATGTACCAGAGGTACCCCAGCATCAGCCCGCAGCTTACCGCGCTCGCGGTTGCGAAGTCCGAGACCACCCAAACGGGAACAAACGCGACCAGGGCATGCACCCCGAGGCTGAGCCAGGTCGGCGTGCCCACCGAACTGCGCTCCTCGACATGGTGACGATCATGCAGGTCCTTGATGTAGGGAATGTGGTGAAGGACGAACCTGTGCAGGAGGTATTCGGTCAGCGTCCAGAGGCCGAGACAGGCGAGGACCGTGCCTATCCAGCCTGGCGCACTCTCTTCGCCGGCCTCGAGCAATCCGGCCACTGCCAGCACGGCGATCACCAGCGGATACACCACGAAGTCGCTATAGTAGCCAATAAGACCGAGTTGCATCGTCACCTAGCCTTCGTGCCGCCAAATAAGCGATGGTGTCAGATTGCCGGACTCGCGAGTGAGGTGCAATGCAGACGTGCCAGACATAGCGTCGCAATCCCTTGGTGCAAGGTTCGCGTCAACGATTCGAGGACCATCGGCAGGCTGCCGGCTTCGCAGACGGACGTATAAAATGGCAAAACGCAGCGCGGGATTGCTGATCTATCGCCGCAGCGACGGCGATCTCAGGGTGTTGCTGGTCCACCCAGGCGGACCGTTCTGGGCGAAGAAGGACGATGGTGCGTGGTCGATACCGAAGGGTCTTGTCGACGAGAATGAGGACGAGTTGACGGCAGCGCAACGCGAGACAGAGGAAGAGCTTGGCGTCAAGGTCGATGGCTCGTTCGCGCGGCTCGGCGACTACAGGCAACCGGGCGGCAAGATCGTCTCGGCCTGGTCTGTCGAGGCGACCATCGACATCGACGTAACCACCATCAAGAGCAACAGCTTCACCATGGAATGGCCGCCAAGATCGGGATCCCTCAAGGCGTTCCCAGAGGTCGACAGAGCAGGCTGGTTCACCTTGCCCGAGGCCGAAGTGAAGATCCTCAAGGGGCAGCGCCCGATGCTTTTGGATTTTGCCAGGCAGCAAGGCGCCGGATGATCCGCAGCCCTCAGTAAGGCAGGCCGACATAGTTCTCGGCGAGTGCGGTCGATGCAGCATGCGACTGCACGAGGTAGTCGAGCTCGGCCTCCTGGATGCGCTGGCCGAAGTCGCCGGTGTCGGGAAAGCGGTGCAGCATCATCGTCATCCACCAGGAAAAGCGCACGGCCTTCCAGACCCGTGCCAGCGCCTTTTGCGAATAGCAATCAATGCCAGCCATGGTTTTGTCGCGGTAGAAGTCGCGAAAACCTGGGAAGAGATAGCGCACGTCGCTGGCAGCGAGGTTGAGGCCCTTGGCGCCGGTCGGCGGCACGATGTGGGCGGCGTCACCAACCAGGAAAAGCTTGCTGAAGCGCATTGGCTCGGCAACGAAGGAGCGCAGCGGCGCGATCGATTTCTCGAAGGATGGCCCGGTGACGACATTTGCCGCCGTCTGCTCCGGCAAGCGGCGGCGCAACTCGTCCCAAAAGCGATCGTCCGACCACGCCTCGACGCGATCGTCCTGTGGGCACTGCACATAGTAGCGGCTGCGATGCGTCGAGCGCATCGAGCACAGCGCAAAACCCCGCTCATGATTGGCATAGACCAGTTCGTGATCGGCAGGCGGCACTTCGGCCAGCACGCCGAGCCAGCCGAACGGATACTGCCGCTCGAAGGTTTTCAGCGCACGCTCAGGCACCGATTTCCGGCTGACGCCGTGGTAGCCGTCGCAGCCGGCAATGAAGTCGCAATCGATCCGATGCGTGACGCCGTCCCGGTCATAAGTGGCGAAAGGTGCGGCGCCATCGAAATCGTGCAGAGCGACATTTGCCGCCTCATAGATCGTGGTCAGTCCTGCCGCGTCGCGCTTGTCCATCAAATCGTGCGTCACTTCGGTCTGGCCGTAGACGGTGACATGCCTGCCGCCGGTCAGTGCCTCGAGGTCGATGCGGTGCAGGCGTCCGTCGAAGGCGAGCGAGATGCCGGAATGCGGCAGCCCTTCGGCATGCAGCCTTGCTGCCGCACCGGCCTGTTCCAGCAGTTCGACCGTGCCCTGTTCGAGCACCCCTGCCCGCACGCGGCCAAGCACGTGCTCGCGGCTCGCCCGTTCCAGAATGACCGTCTCGACGCCGATGCCGGCCAGAAGCTGCCCGAGCAGCAGGCCGGACGGTCCGGACCCGATGATGACGATTTGTGTGCGCATCAGTGGCCCAGACTTTCGATCTGTCCGGTCAGCTCGGCGGCAAGGCGCAGCGACGCGGCCGTTGCGACGACCATTTGCGGCAGCAGCAGCCATTCCAGCGTCCAGGCCGCGCCCGAGCGCTCCTGCTCATGCACGAGCGCCTGATGCATCCCGGAAAGCTGCGTGGCGTTGAAGCGGGCAAGCGCCACCAGTGCCTCTGCCTTCACGGGATTCTGCTTGTGCGGCATGGCCGACGAGCCGCCGCCGCCTGAGAGTTCGATGTCGGTTCCACCTTGCGCCATCAGCGCCATGTCCTGGCCGAACTTGCCGAGGCTGCCGGTCACCAGCGACATAAGGCCGGCAAAATCGGCGAGTGCATCACGCTGGCTATGCCATTGCGGTGCGTCGCCAAGGCCGAGTTTTGCGGCAAGGGCTGCGCGCACCGCCGGCCCTTTATCGTCTAGCTTCTCCAGTGTGCCGGCGGCCCCGCCAAACTGCACCACCAGCAGGCGTCTCGACTGTTCGGACAATCTCTCCTGGTGCCGTTGCAGCGGCGCCCGCCACGCCGTCACGCGATCCGCAACTTTGATCGGAATCGCCTTCTGCATGCGCGTCATTCCGGTCAGCGCCCTGCCGCCAAAACGCTCTTCGAGCGAAGCGAGGCGCATGACGGTTTCGGTCAACAGCAGATCGAGATGCTCGACGACGGATTTCAGCCGAAGCATCAAGCCGGTGTCGATGACATCCTGGCTGGTCGCGCCGAAATGCACTTTCTGGCCATGCGGTTCGCCGACCGCCGCCCTGATCTGGCGCACCAGTTCCGGCACGATGACGCCGTCTTTTGCGACACCGGCCCGCAGCAAGGCGGTGTCGGGCCGGAATGTGGCCAGTGCGGCCACGATCGCTGCCGCGGCATCTCTGGTGATGAACCCGGTTTCGGCCTCTGCTTGCGCCAGCGCCCGTTCGAAGGCCAGCATCGCCTTGATTTCGGCCTCGACGGAAAAATGCCTCGCCGCTTCCTCGTCACCGAGGAGTGCGGAGAGCAGTGGATGGTCGAAGGGCGATACGGTCATGTCGCACGTCTCCTGAGCATCAGCTGTCGAAGAAGACCGTTTCCTTCTCCCCCTGGAGATGGACGTCGAAGACGTAGGTGTCGCCCTGACGCTCGGCGATCAGCGTCGGCACGCGAACGCGATGCTCGATGCGCGCCAGGATCGAATCCCCGGCATTGGCCTTTTCCTCGTCGGAAAAATACAGCCGTGTGTGCAGGCCGAGATTGATGCCGCGCGCGACGATCCAGAGGGTGATGTGCGGGGCCATCAGGCGGCCATCACTCGAAGGCACGCGGCCCGGCTTGATCGTGTCGAACGTGCACAGACCGGTGTCCATGTCGGTCGGGCAACGGCCCCAGCCGAAGAAATTTGGATCGGCAGCGCCGCGCAAGTCGGTCGGCGAATTGTAGAGCCCGTCTGCATCCGCCTGCCAGATCTCTATCAGCGCGTCCCTGAGCGGCGTGCCGGTGCCATCGAGCACATGGATGCGCAAGCCGATGCGCTCGCCTTTGGTCTTGTCGTTGACCATAGTGGCGCCGAGATCGCTGGGATAGACGCCGCCTATGCCGCAGAAATTGGGCGTCAGCCCGATATGGACGTAGGGTCCGGCGGTCTGCGAGGGGCTTTCCCTGAGCCGGTCGAGCGATTGAGCCATCAATTGCCCTCCGGCCTGTTTTCGAACAGTGACGCGCGGCGCCCGCGCAGCACGATGTCGAACTTGTAGGCGCGCGCGTCGAAGGGGATCGTCGCTTGCATGTCGAGCGCAGCGATCAGCGTCTCGATGGCCGCCTTGTCGGGGATGCCGCGCACGATCGGGCATTGCCAGATCAGCGGGTCGCCCTCGAAATACATCTGTGTGATCAGCCGCTGCGCGAAGCCGTGGCCAAAGACAGAGAAATGGATATGCGAGGGCCGCCAGTCGTTCGGCCCGTTCGGCCAGGGATAGGGACCGGGCTTGACGGTGCGAAACGCATAGCCGCCATCCTCGCCTGTAATAGTGCGGCCGCAGCCGCCGAAATTCGGGTCGAGCGGCGCCAGATAGCCGTCCTTCTTGTGGCGATAGCGGCCGCCGGCATTGGCCTGCCAGAATTCGAGCAGCGCGCCGGGCACACCAACACCGCGTTCATCGAGCACCCGCCCATAGACGACGATGCGCTCGCCGAGCGCGCTCTCGCCGGGCCTGGCAAAATTGTGGATCAGGTCGGCATCGAGTTCGCCCAGCATGGCGTGACCGAAGACCGGGCCTGCAATCTCCGACAGCGTGTTGTCGAACGACAGCGGCGCCTTCTGCGGCGAGCGCAGCACGGAGGTCTTGTAGTTCGGCGTCAGAACAGGCGGATGCCAGGTCCGGTCGCGCTGGAAGAAGGCGCCGGTCTCAGGCCTCCGGTTCGAGCCGGACTTAGCGGGCATTCTGGCTTCCGTCCATTTCCGAAAACACGTCCTTGGCGATCTTGAAGGCACGGTTGGCTGCCGGCACGCCGGCATAGATGGCGACGTGCAGGAAAGCCTCGCAGATATCGTCGCGCGAAGCACCGGTGTTGACGGTGGCGCGCACATGCATGGCGACCTCCTCATCATGGCCGAGTGCTGCCAGCAGCGCCAGCGTGACGATTGAACGCTCACGCTTGGTGAAGCCCGGCCGCGCCCACACGGTTCCCCAGGCGGCCTCGGTGATCAACTCCTGGAAAGGCTGGTCGAAATCGGTGGCGGCGACCTCGGCCCGGTCGACATGGCGGTCGCCGAGCACCGACCGTCGAACCGCGAGACCGGCGCGATATCTGGCAGCGTTGCCGGGGACTTCATCCATGGGTTTCTGCTCCAGGGGCAAGCGATGCGATAAAACCGCGGATCAGGGCGATCAGCGCTTGAGGCTGTTCGACGCAAGGAATATGCCCGGCGTCGCGGATGATCTCGAAGCGCGCGGCGGGGATCAGCTCGGCCAGCGAGCGGACGAGATCGGGAGGCGTCGAGCCATCCTGGTCGCCGGCGACGCAGAGCGTCGGCACCGCGATGCGGCGTGCGGCATCGGTGAAATCCGCATCGCGAACGGCAGCGCAAGTCCCGATGTAACCGGCGAGCGCTTGCCTGGTCATCATGTTCCAATAACCGTCGAGCTCGGCCAGACGCGCCGCGTGGAAGGCGGGGGTGAACCACACTTTGAGCACGCCATCCGCAATGGCCTGGATGCCCTTGCTTTCGACTGTCGCGATGCGTGTGTTCCAGCTCTCTGCCGTGCCGATCTTGTGGGCCGTGTCGCACAGGATCAGGCCTTCGACAATTTCCGGGCGCCTGCGATAGAAGCCTTGTGCGATCAAGCCGCCGACCGACAGGCCGCACAGCACGACCTTGCTCAAGCCGAAATGATCGATGAGCGCCGAGAGATCATCGACATGATCGTCGATCGACCTGATGTCGCCGATATCGGACAGCCCATGGCCACGCTTGTCATAGACCAGTAGCGGCATTTCACCATCAAGCGCCGAGACAATTTCGTCCCAGATCCGGAAGTCGGTGCCGAGTGAATTGATGAATATGATTGGGCGCGCATTGCCGGTCGCCTTGATGTGGCGATGGTGCAGCGTGATGCCGCCAATGGTGACGAATGGCACGATTTCGGTCCTCCGCCCCCACATTGCACAAGGCGTTTGGTTCGGTAAAATGATATTTTGCGCCGTTTCATTAACTCAGGGGTTATCAAATCCATGTCCGAGAGCCGCATCCGGTTCCGTCACCTGCAGGCATTCCTTGAAGTTGCGCGACAAGGAAGCGTGGCGCGAGCGGCTGACTTGCTGCATGTCAGCCCACCGGCGGTGACCAAGACATTGCGCGAACTGGAAGAGGCGCTGGGTGTGGCGGTGGTCGAGCGTGACGGCCGCGGCATCCGGCTGACGCGCATCGGCGAGATCTTCCTTCGCCATGCCGGCACGGCGATCACGGCACTCAAGCAAGGCGTCGATTCCGTTCGGCAGGACGGAGCAGTCAACCGGCATCCGATCCGCATCGGCGCGTTGCCGACGGTGTCGGCGCGGGTGATGCCGCTTGCCATGAGCCTGTTCCTCAAGGAGGGCACCGGTGCGGCGATCAAGATCGTCACCGGCGAGAATGCGGTGCTGCTCGAACAGTTGCGCACCGGCGCACTCGATCTCGTCGTCGGACGGTTGGCGGCGCCGGAAAACATGACCGGCTTCTTCTTCGAGCACCTTTATTCCGAACCGGTGCTGTTCGTGGTGCGAGCGGGACATCCGCTGCTCGATCCGGGACAGGATGTGTTCGCACGGCTCGACGAATTCCCGATGCTGATGCCGACGCGGGAATCGGTCATTCGCCCCTTCGTCGACCGCCTGTTCATTACCAACGGCATGACGGCGCCGGCAACCGAGATCGAAACCGTGTCGGACTCCTTCGGCCGCGCCTTCCTGCGGCAGAGCAATGCCGTCTGGATCATTTCGGCCGGCGTCGTTGCCAACGAACTCGGCAGCAGCGCTTTCGTCGCCTTGCCGGTCAACACCGAGGAAACCAAAGGACCGGTTGGCTTGACGATGCGGACCGACACGGCGCCCTCACCGGCCTTCTCCATACTGCTGCAGACCATCCGCGAAGCGGCACGACAAGGCAGCTGACGCCTGAGAATATCCGATCCGGATGCGGTCTCGGTTGGGGTTTTTCCTAACCCAGGGGTTAATGAAACACCGCAAAATATCATTTTACCGAACCAAACCGCTGGTGCACTGTGACGATGGAGGACCACAAAGGGAGGAACATATGACGCACGCACTCGGCAGCAGATCCATGACTGGCGGCATTTCGCGGCGCCAGTTCATCGCCACATCGATCGCCGGTGGCGCAGCGCTCACGCTTGGCGGCCGCGGCGCCTTTGCCCAGGCGGGCGACACGCTCAAGGTCGGCTTCGTCAGCCCGCGCACCGGGCCGCTCGCCGGGTTCGGCCAGACCGACGGCTACGTGCTCGATCTGGCCCGCAAGGCGCTGGCCGGTGGCATTGAGATAGGCGGCAAGAAATACAACGTCGAGATTCTCGACCAGGACACGCAATCCGATCCGTCGCGCGCGGGCCAGCTGGCCAAGGACCTGATCAACAACCAGGCCATCGACCTGATGCTGGCGGTGTCGACGCCCGAGGTGATCAATCCAGTGGCCGACGCCTGCGAGGCCGCCGGCGTGCCGTGCCTGTCGACGGTCATGCCGTGGGAGGCCTGGTATTTCGGCCGCGGCGCCAAGCCGGGCGAACCCTCGCCGTTCAAATGGACCTATCATTTCGGCTTCGGCGTCGGCGAGTTCTTCAAGGCCTATATCTCGCAATGGAACCTGATCAAGACCAACAAGAAGGTCGGCGTCATGTATCCCAACGATGCCGACGGCAATGCCATCCGCGCCCATTTGGCGCCGCTGCTGGCCAAGCAGGGTTTCACCATTGTCGATCCCGGCGCCTATGAAACCGGCACGACCGATTATTCCGCGCAGATCGCACTGTTCAAGCAGGAAGGCGTCGAGATCTTCAACTCGTTCCCGATCCCGCCGGATTTCGCCGCCTTCTGGCGCCAGGCGGCGCAGCAGGGCCTGATCAAGCAGATCAAGATCTGCCAGGTCGCCAAGACCGGCCTGTTCCCGTCCGATATCGAAGCGCTCGGCGATCTCGGCATGAAGATTTCGAGCGCCGCCTACTGGCACAAGGCATTCCCCTACAAATCGCCACTGACCGGCGTTTCGGGCGCCGAGCTGGCCGACGGCTATGAGGCGGCGAGCGGCAAGCAGTGGACGCAGCAGCTCGGCGCTTCGATGTCGCTGCTCGACGCCGGCTTCGAGGCGCTGAAGGCAAGCACCGACGCCAAGGACAAGGCGGCGGTCGCCAAGGCGCTGAGCACGCTGAAAACCGAGACGATGGTCGGCAAGGTCGACTTCACCAGCGGGCCGGTGGCCAATGTCTCGCCCGGCCCGATTATCGGCACGCAGTGGGTGGCCGCCAAGGAAGGCAGCAAGTTCCCGCTCGATTACGTCGTGACCGAGAACGCCACCGATCCCAACGTGCCTGTCGAAGCCAAGCTTCTGCCTTACAACGGCTGATGGACCGCTGACGAGGATCGCCTGGTGACCCATCCGCAACAACAGGCGATCCTCGCTGCCGCCGGTATCCACAAACGCTTCGGCGCGCTTGTGGTGCTGGATGCGGTGGACTTCTCCATGGAAGCCGACGAGGCGGTCGGCATCGTCGGCCCGAACGGCGCCGGCAAGACCACGCTGCTCAGCGTGCTTGCCGGCGCTTTTCCGCCAAGCTCCGGCACGGTCAGCTTCAAGGGCGGCGACGTGACGCCACTGGCGGCGACGCAGCGCTGCCGGCTCGGCCTGGTGCGCACGCACCAGGTGCCGAAACCGTTCAGCGGCATGACCGCCTTCGAGAATGTCTTCGTTGCCGCCTCGCATGGCGCAGGCCTTGGCCGCGACGAGGCCTATGAGGAGGCGCTCGGCTCGCTGAAACTGTGCGGCATGCTCGGCGTTGCCAACCGGCGCGCCGAAACGCTCGGCCTGCTCGACCGTAAGCGGCTGGAACTGGCGCGGGCACTAGCGGCCAGACCAACGCTGCTTCTGCTCGACGAGATCGGCGGCGGATTGACCGATGGCGAAGCCGGTGAGCTTGTCGACACGATCAAGGAATTGCGCCAGCGCAAGATCGGCATCGTCTGGATCGAGCACATCGTCCACATTCTGCTGCAGGTGGCCGAGCGGCTGATCTGCATGGACGCCGGCAAGATCATCGCCGATGGCGAACCGCAAACGGTGATGGCCGACCCCGAGGTCGTCCGTGCCTATCTCGGCGGAGGCCCCAAATGAGCCTGCTTGCGGTCGAGGACCTGGTTGTCCGGCACGGCCTGCTGCAGGCGGTGCGCGGCGTTAGCTTCAGCATCGAACGCGGCGAGACGCTGGCGCTGGTCGGCGCCAATGGCGCCGGCAAGACCACGCTGCTGAGGGCAATCGCCGGCGCGCACCAGCCGGCGGCTGGCCGCGTCATGCTGGACGGCGCCGATCTCACCGACGTGCCATCGCACAAGCGTGTCGGCATGGGCATCGCGCTGGTGCCTGAGGGGCGAAAACTGTTCCTGCAGATGACGGTCGAGGAGAACCTTCTGCTTGGCAAGACCGCTGGCCGGCCAGGCGACTGGAGCGTCGACAAGGTGCTCGAGATGTTCCCCAATCTGAAGCCGCGCCGCCACGCCAAGACGGGCCATCTGTCAGGCGGCGAGCAGCAGGCGACGGCGATCGGCCGCGCGCTGATGAGCAATCCCGACGTGCTTTTGCTCGACGAGGTTTCGCTCGGCCTGTCGCCGCTGATCGTTGATCGCGTCTATGCAGCACTGCAAGGGTTGATCGCCTCAGGCACGACGATCATCCTAGTCGAACAGGACCTCAACCGCGCGCTCGCGGTTTCCGACAGGGTCATCTGCATGCTCGAAGGGCGTGTTGCGCTCGAAGGGCCGAGCAAGGCGGTTTCGCGCGAGGATGTGACGAAGGCCTATTTCGGCCTGCACCGGAAAAGCCCCGGGAGCGTTCCCGCATGAGCAACCAGATCATCCAGGGCATCCTTCTCGGCGGCTACTACGCGCTGATCGCCTGCGGCCTGTCGTTCATGTTTTCGGTAATGCGCATCATCAACCTCGCCCATGGCAGCCTTGCCGTGTTCGCCGCCTTTGCGCTGTGGTGGCTCGCCTCGCGGTTCCACATCTCGCCCTTGGTCGGCCTGCTCATCGTGCTTCCGCTGATGGCGGCGATGGGCTGGGCGCTGCAGCGCTTCCTGCTCGAACGCAGCGCACGCGGCGGTGCGCTGCTGCCGATCCTGACCACGTTCGGCCTGGCCATCGTCATCGACAATCTGCTGTTCGAGCAGTTCGGCGCCGATACGCGTTCGCTGGCGCCCTATATCGGTAGCCTGTCCTATGATTCCTGGGAATGGCCGGGCAGCATCTATGTCGGCAAGCTCGCTGTGATCATGTTCGCCAGTGCCGTGATCCTGCTGGGCGGGCTGCAATTGTTCCTCACCCACACAAGGCTTGGCCGCTCGATCCGCGCCACGTCGGAGGACCCCGACACCGCCGGCCTGGTCGGCGTCGATGCGCGCCGCGCCAATGCGATCGCCGCTGCCATCGCCATGGTCACGGTCGGCCTTGCCGGCGCGTTTCTCGGCATGCGCGCCACCTTCGATCCCTATGCCGGCGCGCCGCAACTGCTGTTCGCTTTCGAGGCGGCAGTCATCGGTGGCGCTGGGTCGCTGTGGGGAACGCTGATCGGCGGCATCGTGCTGGCGCTTGCCCAGACGCTCGGCGCGCAAGTGCATCCGCAAGGTTTTCTGATCGGCGGCCATGTCGCGTTCCTGATCGTGTTGTTCATTCGGCTCTCCACTTCGGGCCTCGGCCTGCGCGGCCTGCTGCGCTTGCCCACGAGGAAGCCGACGTGAGCGCCGTTTCGACATCCCCCGTCATCGAGCGCGGCACGGCGACGTCGCGCATCGCCGCGATTGCGGTCGCGGTTATCATCGCGCTACTGGCGATTGCTCCGCAGTTCCTGTCGGCTGGCGCGGTCGACAGGATGACCGCCCTGTTTGTCTATGTGATCCTGGCGGCGATGTGGAATGCGCTGGCCGGCTTCGGCGGCCTGGTCTCGGTCGGCCAGCAGGTGTTCTTCGGGCTCGGCGCCTATTTCGCCATCCGGCTGGCCGATGCCGGCCTCAATCCATTCCTGGCGCTCTTCGCCTCCGGAATTATCGTTGGCGCCGTCTCCTGGCCGCTTTCGCTGTTCATGCTGCGGCTGAGGAACGGCGAGTTCGCCATCGGCATGTGGGTGATTGCGGCGCTGACGCATCTTCTGGTCAATCTCGACCGGCTGGTGCAGGGCGAAACCGGAACATCGCTGATCTCGCTCAACGCCTACGACGCCAGCGCCAGGCGGGCAGCGATCTACTGGCTGGCGCTGGCATCGATGACCGCGCTGCTCGCCATCCTGTTTGGCCTGCTGCGCGGCAGCACAGGTGCTGCGATCCGGGCGATCCGCGACAATGAGGATGCAGCCGCCTCGGTCGGCGTGCGCGTCACCGGCACCAAGCGGCTGCTGTTCGTGCTTGCCGCCTTCGGCATCGGCATTGCCGGGGCGCTGTGGCTGGCGACCTCGATCACCTTCCAGCCCAAGACCTACTTCAATGTCCAGTGGACCGCCTACATGATCTTCATGGTGCTGGTCGGCGGCATCGGCACTTTCGAGGGCGCCATTCTGGGCGCGCTGGTGTTCTTCCTCATCGAGACGTGGTTCGGCGGCACCGGTGTCTGGTATCTGGTCGGGCTCGGCGCCACCGCCGTGCTGTTCTCGCTTTTCCTGCCGCGCGGCCTGTGGGGGACGATCGAGGAGCGTTTTGGGCTCCGCCTGCTGCCGGTCGGTTACCGCGTGAGGTTCCCAGCCGCCACCGATGGCGATGCAATGCCTTCGCCACAGCAAGCCACACCATATCGGGAGAAGGCATGACCATGCTTTTCGGCAAGACGATCCTCATCACCGGTGTCGCCTCCGGCATCGGCGCGCGCACGGCGGAACTCGCCGCTCAGCTTGGCGCAGACGTGATCGGCGTCGATGTGCGTGAGCCGACTGCTCCGGTCGGCAGCTTCGTCAAGGCCGATATCTCGTCGAAGGCCGGTGTCGACGAGCTGATTGCTCGCCTGCCGCAGCGCCTCGACGCGCTCTGCAACGTCGCCGGGCTCTCCGGCAATACCGGCGCAGCGTCGACGCTGGCGGTCAATTTCTTCGGGCTGCGGGCTCTGTCGGAAGGCCTGGCGCCAAGACTTCGTGAAGGCGGCGCGATCGTCAACGTTGCGTCGATTGCCGGCTATGGTTGGCGCGCCAATCTCAACCGCGCCGCCTCGATGGTCAGCATCGAAGGTTTCCCCGATGTTGCCGACGTGGTCTGCACGCACGCGGTCAGGAACGAGGAAGGCTATCCCGTCTCCAAGGAACTGCTCTTGCTGTGGACCTTCCGCGCGGCGCATCAGGATCTGTTCAAACGCCGTGGCATCCGCGTCAATGCGGTGAGCCCCGGCCCGGTCGAGACACCGATCCTGAAACAGTTCCGAACCGTGCTTGGCGACGCCCGTGTCGACAGCGACATTGCCAGGGTCGGGCGGGCCGGCACGTCCGGCGATATCGCACCGGTGGTGCTGTTCCTGTGCTCGGACGGCGCGCGCTGGATCAACGGCGCCAATTTGCCGGTCGACGGCGGCCTCGAAGCATCGATCAATGCCGAAATGTTCGGCTTCTAATCACGAAGCTCCAATCGGGGCGATGGAGACAATCATGGACATCGGACTTCTGATCGACGGCGACAAAAGGGATGCGTCCGGCTCGGCCTCCTACGACCGCATGGACCCGTTCACCGGCAAACTGGCGACGCGCGCCGCCGCAGCCAGCATCGCCGACGCCAATGCCGCGGTCGAAGCCGCCGCGGTCGCCTTTCCGGCCTGGTCGAAGACCGGGCCTGGCGAGCGCCGCGCCTTGCTGTCAAAGGCTGCTGACGTGATGGCCTCGAAGGTCGGCGAATTCACCAGGCTGATGATGGAAGAGACCGGTGCTACTGGTCCCTGGGCCGGCTTCAATGTCATGCTGGCGGCCAACATGCTGCGCGAGGCGGCGGCGATGACGACGCAGATCTCGGGCGAGATCATCCCCTCCGACAAGCCGGGCACGCTGGCCATGGCAATCCGCCAGCCAGCCGGCGTCTGCCTCGGCATCGCGCCGTGGAACGCGCCGGTCATTCTCGGCACCCGCGCCGTGGCGATGGCGATCGCCTGCGGCAACACCGTAGTGCTGAAGGCCTCCGAAATGTGCCCCGGTACGCACCGGCTGATCGGCCAGGTGCTGGTCGAAGCCGGGCTGCCCAAGGGCGTCATCAATGTCGTCACCAACGATCCCAGGGATGCCGCCGGCATTGTCGAAGCTTTGGTCGCGCATCCCTCGGTCAAGCGCGTCAACTTCACCGGCTCGACCAAGGTCGGCAGGATCATCGCCAAACTCGCCGGTCGGCACCTGAAGCCGGCGCTGCTCGAACTCGGCGGCAAGGCGCCGCTGCTGGTGCTGGACGATGCCGACATCGACGCAGCGGTCAACGCCGCCACCTTCGGCGCCTTCATGCATCAGGGCCAGATCTGCATGTCGACCGAGCGCCTGATCGTCGACGAAAAGATCGCCGACGAGTTCGTCTCCAAGCTGGCTGCCCGCGCCTCGCAGCTGCCGGCCGGCGACCCGCGCGGCCATGTGGTGCTCGGTTCGCTGATCAGCAGCCAAGCGGCCGACAAGATGGAGGAACTCATTGCCGATGCCGTCGCCAAGGGTGCCAAGCTGGTGGCCGGCGGCAAGCGCACCGGCACCGTGGTGGAGGCGACATTGCTCGACCATGTCACGCCGGCGATGCGCGTCTACGCCGAAGAGTCCTTCGGGCCGGTCAAGCCGATCATCCGCGTCAAGGGCGAAGACGAGGCCGTGCGTGTCGCCAACGACACCGAATACGGCCTGTCGTCAGCCGTGTTCAGCCGCGACATCAAGCGCGCGTTTGCCGTCGCCGCGCGCATCGAGGCCGGCATCTGCCACATCAACGGCCCGACCGTCGGCGACGAAGCGCAGATGCCGTTCGGCGGCGTCAAGGGCTCAGGCTATGGCCGCTTCGGCGGCAAGGCCTCGATCGCCGAGTTCACCGATTTGCGCTGGGTGACGATCGAGGATCCGGGCCAGCATTATCCGTTCTGACCCGGCCCAGCATTGGGCGGTTCGACTTGGGCGATCAGATCGCCTGCGAAGGCGTGAAGCGAACGCTTGCGGATCGCATCTGCCCGGGCGCCAGTACGATGCAGCCGGTGTCGATGCCCGCGTCACTCCTGCGATTGAAGGCATCGGTGATGTTGCTGACCGGCTCGGCGCAGAAGAACGGCTCACCGGGCGGCGTGTAAAGGACAAGGAAATCGAGCGGCGCCTCGGCCTCGATGTCCAGCTGCCGTCCATGCTCCGGCCAGGAGATCCGCGCGCGGCGCGCCCATCCGGTGAAGACCGTGTCGAAGTCCGTCTCCGACACGTCGAAGCCCATAGTCGGGTTGGCGCCAGCGGGTGGCAGGACGTGCCGGGTGGGCAAGATTTCCGCATCGGTCTCCCACATGCCGGACACCCACGCCTGGACATGCGTCCACGGTGTCGACGGGAAATAGGGATGCAGCCCGAAGCCTGCCGGCATCGGCGTGTCCGAGAGGTTGCGCAGCGAGAGGGCAATGACCAGCCCGCCATCGACCAGCGAGATCGCTTGCCTTGCTTCATAGCTCCACGGCCAGGAATCGGCGGCATGGCGATAGGATAGGATGGTGGTGCTGGCTTCGTGCCGCACGACCGTCCATGGCCGACGCCAGCCATGGCCATGCTCATGGTGCGGATCGTCGGAGCTGGTCGGCAGTTCGACGGTGCGGCCGGCGAATTCGAAGCGGCCGCCCCTTATGCGGTTGGAATAGGGAACCAGCGGGAAGCAGGCCATGGCGCCGGCATCGCGGCTGTCGATCGCCGCCGGATCCGCAGGGCGCAGCCAATCCACGACGGAACCGTTTTGCCGCCAGCGATACGACGCCAGCGCGCCGCCGGCGGCAGGGGCAATCTCCACAGTCGCAATGCCATCGCCGATCGAGACCAGCTCTTGGTGCTGCTCGGCAACGGCAGCGGAATTCTTTGTCATCGGCACTCCCCCATCCCTTGACTCCAATCGCCACGCCTATAAGACATATCATATGAATAGTATGAAGAATAAGAAATCTTTCAGCACGGCGCGAACGTCGAGGATTGCGGTGGCGGTCGCCAGCGGCTCCACCGCTCTGCATGCGACCGTCGTCGAGCAGATCGGGTTGCGCATCGTGCAAGGCGATTTCCTGCCCGGCGAGGCACTGCCCAATGCCGACGATTCCAGCGAGATGCTGGGGGTCAGCCGCACGGTGCTGCGCGAGGCGATCAAGGTTCTGGCCGGCAAGGGGCTTGTCGAATCGCGGCCGAAGACCGGCACAAGGGTGCGTCCCCGCTCCGACTGGAATTTCCTCGATCCGGACGTCCTGTCGTGGCGCTACGCCAGCGGTGTCAGCGCCGACGATGTCCGGGCGCTGTTCGAGCTGCGCCGGGCCATCGAGCCGATGTCGGCCGCGCTCGCCGCCAAGCGCGCCACACCGGCACAGATTGCCGAGATCAATGCCGCGCTGGCTGAAATGGAAGCCGTTGTCGACGACGGCGATCGCTTCGCCAAGCCTGACCTTTTGTTCCACCAGACCATTCTGCGCATGACCGGCAATGAGCTGATCGGCTCGCTGGCGGCACTGGTCGAAACCGCATTGGTGATGAGCTTTCGCCTCTCCAACGACAATCCGGACGGGCAGCGCCATTCTTTGCCGCTGCATCGGGAAGTAGCCGAGAAGATTGCATCCGGCGACGCGGCCGGCGCGCAAAAGGCATTGCTGGTGCTCATCGACAATGCCGAGGAAGACGTGCGCCGCAGCGTCGAAAACCGCAACAAGCGCCGCCAGGATCGGGAACAGACATCGTGACCGACACCAAACGCAAACTGCGGTCCGAGGCCTGGTTCGGCGGCGAGGGCAAGAACGCCTTCATGCACCGCAGCTGGATGAAGAACCAGGGCATTCCCGCCGACGCTTTCGACGGCCGCCCGGTGATCGGCATCTGCAACACCTGGTCGGAACTGACCCCATGCAATGCCCATCTGCGCGCGCTGGCCGATCACGTCAAACGCGGCGTCTATGAAGCCGGCGGCTTGCCACTCGAATTCCCGGTGATGTCGCTGGGCGAGAGCAACATGCGCCCCACCGCCATGCTGTTTCGCAATCTGGTCAGCATGGATGTCGAAGAGTCCATCCGCGGCAATCCGATCGACGGCGTCATCCTGCTGGTCGGTTGCGACAAGACCACGCCGGCACTGCTGATGGGGGCTGCGTCGTGCAATCTGCCGACCATCGCTGTTTCCGGCGGGCCGATGCTCAACGGCAAGTTCCGCGGACAGGATATCGGTTCGGGCACCCATGTCTGGAAATTCGCCGAGGAAGTGAAGGCCGGTCGCATGCCGGTCGCCGACTTCCTCGCCGCAGAGCAGGGCCAGAGCCGATCGGCGGGCAGCTGCATGACGATGGGGACGGCCTCGACCATGGCCAGCATGGTCGAAGCGCTCGGCATCGGCATGCCGGACAATGCCGCGATCCCGGCTGTGGATTCACGCCGTGGCGTGCTCGCGCAGATGGCCGGACGCCAGATCGTCGATCTCGTGCGCAGGGACGTGACGATCGCGCAGATCCTCACCAGGCAAGCGTTCGAGAACGCCATTCGCGTCAACGGCGCGATCGGCGGCTCGACCAATGCGGTGCTGCATCTGATCGCCATCGCCAACCGGGTCGGTGTCGATCTCAGCCTGGACGACTGGGACCGACTTGGCCGCGACGTTCCAACCATTGTCGACCTGATGCCGTCAGGCCGGTTCCTGATGGAAGATTTCTACTACGCCGGGGGGCTAGCTGCGGTCATGGCGTCGCTTGATGAAGTGGGGCTTCTTCATCGCGACGCCATGACCGTCAGCGCCAAGACCATCGGTGAATTGATCGACGGCGCGCCCAACTACAACAGCGAGGTGATCCGGCCGCTGAGCCAGCCGCTGACCAAGGAAGGCGGCATCTCGATCCTGCGTGGCAATCTGGCGCCTGACGGGGCGGTCATCAAGCCGTCGGCGGCAACGCCCGAGCTGATGCAGCATCGTGGCAAGGCGGTGGTGTTCGAGAACATCGAGCACTACTACGCGCGCATCGACGACCCGGAGCTGGATATCGACGCCTCCTCGGTGATGGTGCTCAAGAACTGCGGGCCGCGCGGTTATCCCGGAATGGCCGAGGTCGGCAACATGCCGCTGCCGGCGAAACTGCTGAAGCAAGGCGTCTCCGACATGGTGCGCATTTCGGACGCGCGCATGAGCGGCACCGCCTACGGCACCGTGGTTCTGCATGTGGCACCGGAAGCAGCCGCAGGTGGCGCGCTGGCGCTGGTGCGCGACGGCGATCTCATCGAGCTCGATGTCGCCGGCCGCCGGCTGGAGCTTTTGATATCGGATGAGGAGCTAGCAATCCGCCGGCGTGACTGGCAGCCGCCAGCGCCACCGGAGGGCGGCTATCAAAGCCTTTATGTCGAGCGCGTTCTACAGGCCGACAAGGGCTGCGATTTCGACTTTCTCGTCGGCCGGCGCGATGCCGGCATTCCTCGGCATTCGCACTAGAGAGGCGCGCGATGACGGATGAAATCGGCTACGCGATCTATCCAAGCCTCAAGGGCCGCAGCGTCTTCATAACCGGCGGCGGCAGCGGCATCGGCGAAAGCCTGGTGCGCCATTTCTGCGCGCAAGGCAGCCGCGTCGCCTTCGTCGACATGGCCGAAGAACCATCCCAACGCCTGGTCGACGCGATCGCGGCCGAGGGACATGCCGCACCGCTCTTCATTCCCTGCGACCTGCGCAACGTGGAAGAGTTGCAGGCGGCAACCGTGCAGGCGAAGCAGCACAATGGCCCAATCCAGGCGCTGTGCAACAATGCCGGCAATGACGACCGCCACCAGACCAAGGACGTGACGGTTGCCTACTGGGACGACCGCATGGCGGTCAATCTGCGCCACCAGTTCTTCGCGGCGCAGGCGGTGCGTCCGCAGATGAGCACGTTGGGCGGCGGCTCGATCATCAATTTCGGCTCCATCACCTGGATGGTCGGCGATCCGGATTGCCCGGCCTATGTCACCGCGAAAGCCGCTGTCTACGGCATGACACGGGCGCTGGCCCGCGAACTTGGCCCCGAACGGATCCGCGTCAACTGCATGGTGCCGGGCTGGGTGATGACCGAGCGCCAGATGCGCCTGTGGCTGAACCCGGCCGGCGAACGCCAGATCGCGGAAAGGCAGTGCCTGCCCGACCGGCTGCAACCCTCCGATATCGCGCGCATGGCGCTGTTCCTCGCTGCCGACGACAGCCGCATGTGCACGAGTCAGCAGTTCATCGTCGATGCGGGCTGGGTGTGACCCGTACGGTTTCAAAGGAAGAAGGTTAGTTCATGCGTCTTGTTCAGTTCAGAATGGCCGACGGCAGCAGACGGGTTGGCCGTGTGTCGGATGATGGCAACCACCTGCACCCGCTCGACAAGACCAGCTCCGTGCTGGAGCTGGCCGAAGCGGCAATCGCCCAGGGCACGTCGATCGCAGCGCTGGTCGAGAAACGGACCGGCACCGCGACGATCGACTACGACCAGCTGTTGCGCGATGGCCGGGTGCTCGCTCCGGTCGACCATCCGGAACCGGCGCGCTTCCTGGTCACCGGCACGGGCCTGACCCATACGGGAAGTGCCGCTGCGCGCAACCAGATGCATATTCTGACCCATGGCGAAGGTGCCGACGAATCCGATTCCTTGAAAATCTTCCGCATGGGGCTGGAGGGCGGCAAGCCTGGCGCTGGCAAGATCGGCATCCAGCCGGAGTGGTTCTTCAAGGGTGTCGGCACCTGCGTTGTGCCGCCCGGCGCGCCGCTGCCGATGCCGGCATTCGCGAAAGCAGGTGCAGAGGAAGCCGAGATCGTCGGGCTTTATGTCAATGGGCCTGACGGCCATCCCTATCGCATCGGCTATGCGCTCGGAAACGAATATTCCGACCACGTGACGGAGGGCGAGAACTACCTCTACCTCGCCCATTCCAAGCTTCGCTCCTGTTCGATCGGTCCGGAACTGCTGATCGGCGACCTGCCCGAAGAAGTGCGCGGCCATTCGCGCATCCTGCGCGACGGCGCTGTCATCTGGGAGCAGGAATTCCTGTCGGGCGAAGCGCACATGTCGCACTCGATCGGCAATCTCGAACACTTCCATTTCCGCTACCCGATGCACCGCAGGGCGGGCGACCTGCATGCCTATTTCTTCGGCGCGGCGGTGATGAGCTACGCCTCCGGCGTCAAGACGGCTTCCGGCGACGAGTATGAAATCCAGGCACAGACATTCGGCAAGCCACTGCGCAACCGGATGGTGTCGGTGCCGGACGAGGGACTGGTCGCTGTCACCCAGCTGTGACGGCGAAGGTCCGGAAACTGCGGTCCACCAGAATGACAATGGGAGATTGAAAATGGGACTGAAAAAACTGTTTCTAAGAATGGCGACGATCGGGCTCGGCATCGGCCTGATGACATCGGCGGCGCTCGCCGCGAACCTGCGGGTTCTGGCCTGGGACGGCTACGCCGATGCCGACTGGGTCAAGGACTTCACCGCTGCAACAGGCATCGGCGTCGATGTCGTGTTCATCGGCAGCGATGACGAGATCTGGGCCAAGATCAAGGGCAGCGAAGGCCAGGACTTCGACGTCTTCGCCGTCAACACCGCCCAGCTGCAGCGCTACATCAAGGCCGACCTGGTGTCGCCGATCGACGTGACGAAGCTCGCCAACCAGAAGGAAGTGCTGCCGCGCTTCCGCGATCTGACGGCGGTGAGCGGCGTCACCAAGGACGGCAAGGTCTACGGCATTCCGTTCTGCTTCGACTCCATCGGCCTGATCTACGACACCGACAAGGTCAAGCCGGCGCCGACCTCGATGTCGGTTCTGTGGGACCCGGCATACAAGGGCAAGGTTCTGGCCTACGACAATGGCGAGCACAATTTCTCGTTCACCGCACTGACGCTCGGCTACAAGGATCCGTTCAACCTCAACGAAGAGCAGATGGCGGCGGTCAAGGCCAAGCTGGTCGAACTCAAGCGCAACGTGCTGAGCTTCTACACCACCGCCGACGAGGCGCAGCAGATCTACCAGAACAATGATGTGGCCCTGATCTGGGCCAATTACGGCCAGCAGCAGGTCAAGGCGCTGCAGAAGATCGGCGCTCATGTCGCCTACGTCAATCCAAGCGAGGGTGCGCTTGCCTGGCTCGACAACTGGGTCATTTCCAAGGGTGTCCGCGACAATGCGGCGGCCGAGAAGTGGATCGACTTCATGCTGAGCAAGAAGGTCAGCGGCGCGCTTTCCGAACGCACCGGCTTCGGCAACACCGTGGTCGAGTCGAGCAGCGCCGGCGGCAACGACAAGCTGGTCTGGCTCAACAATGTCGAGGACCCGCTCAAGCGTTCGGACATATGGAACGAGGTCAAGGCCACGCCCTGACCTTTCCGTTCTATGCCTTCGAAGGACCCGGCGGTCCGGAGGTTCCGGACCGCCGAAGCGTATGCGAGAGTATTTCATGAACCAGAACACCGACCTGCTGACGCTACGGTCCGTCTCGAAATCCTACGGCACGGTTCCCGTGCTGCACGACATCGACCTGTCGATCCGGGACGGTGAGTTCCTCACCGTGCTCGGGCCTTCGGGCTCCGGCAAGACCACGGTCCTGCGGCTGATCGGCGGGCTGGAGCCGCTGACCTCAGGCGAGATCCGGCTGGACGGCCAGGACATCAGCCGCATGCCGATCAACCGACGGCCGTTCAACACCGTGTTCCAGGATTATGCGCTGTTTCCACATCTGACCGTTTCCGGCAATGTCGGCTATGGGCTTTCGGTTCGCCATATCCAGCGCAAGGAAATCGCGCGCCGTGTCGCGGAGGCCCTCGACCTGGTCCAGCTCGGGCGTTTCGCCGACCGCTTTCCCGCGCAGCTCTCCGGCGGCCAACGCCAGCGCGTCGCACTCGCCCGTGCGCTGATCTGCCAGCCGCGCCTGATCCTGCTCGACGAGCCGCTGGCGGCACTCGACCTCGAACTGCGCCGGCAGATGCAAGTCTTCCTGAAATCTATCCAGCGCGAAATCAAGACCACCTTCCTGTTCGTCACCCATGACCAGGAAGAAGCCATCGGCATGGCCGATCGGATCTGCGTCATGGAGGCCGGCCATATCCGCCAGCTCGGCACGCCGCACGACCTCTACTACAAGCCGAATTGCGAGTTCGTCGCGCGCTTCTTCGGCGAGAACAATCTGGTGGCCGGGAAACTCGGACCGATCCAGGGCGAGCTGCGATCGATCGAGACGGCGCTCGGGCGCCTGGTCTGCTCGATCAGCAACCAGCCGCATTTGAAAGCCGCGACGGATGGCGCCAGCGCCTACGCTGCATTCCGCCCCGAGGCCTTGTATCTTGCGGATGCAAAGGACACCGACAACCGCTTTCCCGGTACGATCTCCGACATGGCCTTTGCCGGCTCATCGACCGTCGCCACCATCACGGCTGGCGCCGACAATGCCGCGCAACGCTTGCGGCTGCGCGTGCCGAGCCGGGTCGACGGCAGCGCGCTCAAATCCGGCGAGGCTGTATCGCTTTCGTTTGCGCCGCATGAAGGCCATCTGGTGCTGGCATGAGCAAAGCCGACTCGACGCTGCCTGCGGAAAGACGACTGTCGCTGCCGGTGACAGTACTGGCGTTTGCCTTGCCGGTGATCTTTGTCCTGGTGCCGCTGGCGATCTTCCTCGGTTACAGCTTCTTCAGCGTCGACCAGGGCACGATCGTCTACGGGTTGTCACTGGGCAACTATGCCAGATTCTTCACCGATCCGGTCTTTCTCCCGGTGTTCTGGAACACCATCGTGCTGTGCGTCTCGGTGGCCATCATCTGCATCCTGCTTGCCTATCCCGCCGCCTATTTCCTGACGACGCTGAAAGGCCGCTGGCGCTACGCCTTGCTGATGCTGCTCTTGGTGCCGCTGTTGATGAGCTACGTCATCAAGATCTATGCGATCCGCAGTATCCTCGGCCTCAACGGCTTCCTGAACAAGGCACTGGTGGCGCTCGGTATCCTGCAGGAACCGTCGACGCTTTTCGTGTTCAACATGAACGCCATCCTGCTGACATTGACCCTGCTCTTGATCCCCTTCGCCGTCCTGCCGATCTTCCTGTCGCTGGAGCGGATTCCGCAGGTGCTGCTGCGCGCCTCGGACGATCTCGGCGCGAGCGGCTTGCAGACCTTCCTGCGCATCACCTTGCCGCTCAGCCTGCCCGGCGTCGCTTCGGCGGCGAGCTTCGTCTTCGTGCTGGCGATCGGCGATTTCCTGACGCCGCAAATGGTCGGCGGGATCAGCGGCTTCACCTTCGGCCGCATCCTCTACAGCCAGTTCGGCACGGCCTATAACTGGCCCTTCGGCGCAGCGCTGTCGGTGGCGCTGGCCGTCGTGGTGATCGCGGCAATCCTCATCGGCGAACGCTTCGGGCGCAACCGGGGGATTTCGGTATGAGCGCCCTGCCCCGACTGTCCACCATCTTTCTGGCCGCGATCACGACACTGGTCGCGGTGCTGCTCTACAGCCCGCTGTTCGTACCGATCGTGTCGTCGTTCTTCACCATTTCGCATGGCAATGTCGACTGGTCGTCGCCGACCCTTGCAACCTATGTCGCGCTGACCGAGAATCACGACATATTGGCCGCCTTGCGTACCACGCTGATCGTTGGCGTCTGCACCGTCGTCCTGTCCGTGGTCAGCGGAACGCTGCTGGCACTCTACTATCACAGCCGGCGTTCCGGGCGTTCGCTCCTGCAGTTCATCATCTTCCTGCCGTTCCTGATGCCGCCGATCATCAGCGGCCTGGCGCTGCTGATCTTCTTCCGCGAAATCGGCCTCGAACGCTCGCTGCTGACGGTCGTCATCGGCCACACGGTCTTTGTGCTGGCGATCGTCTATCGCACGGTGCTGATGCGGCTGCAGTCGATGAGCCGCACGCTGGTCGAAGCGTCCTACGATCTCGGCGCCACGGGCTGGCAGACGTTCTGGCGCATCATCCTGCCGAACCTGTCGAGCGCCATGGTTGGCGGCGCCATCCTGGCCTTCGCGCTGTCGTTCGACGAGACGATGATCACCATCCTGGTCACCGGCACCCAGAGTACGCTGCCGGTCAGGCTGTGGGCGATGATGCGGCTTGGCTTCTCACCCGACATCAATGCGCTGGTGGCACTGATCCTGATGTTCACCGTGCTGCTCTGCGTGCTCGCCGCCCGGTTTCTCATCCCCAGGCAAGTCGCGACCGAACGGACTTGAGTGCAGGCAGATATCATCGAGGCAAGGCTGATGGACCGAGGTCGAAGACCCGTCCCCTATTGAGGATGTTCCTGGGGTCAAGGGCTGCCTTCAGCCGCCGCATGGTGGCGATCTCGGCATCGCTGCGCACCAGATGCAGCCACTTCTTCTTGTCGAGGCCGATACCATGTTCGGCCGAAACACCACCTCCGGCCGCCGCCACGCCGCGATAGACGATGTCATAGGCCGCCGCCGGATCGACCGTCAGGACCTGATAGTGCAGATTGCCATCGCCGAGATGGCCGAAGACATAGATGTCGGCGCCAGGGTCGATGGCATGGATGGCAGCGTCCGCCTCTTCCAGGAACGTTCCCATGCGCGCCAGCGGGATGCTGATGTCCACGCCGATCAGACCCTTGATCGAAAACAGGACGCGATTGGCGTCCTCCCGCACGTCCCAGAGGGCACGGAATTCGCGCGGCGACTGCGAGACCACCACATCGTCGATGACGCCATCCTCGACCGCCTGCATCAACACCTCGGCGAAGCGCTCGCCGTCGCGTTCCGGCTCGTTGCCCTGGATCTCGGCCAGCACATAGACGGGCGAGCCCGCCGGCAGCGGCGCCGGCATTGCCATGCTGGCGACCATGAGGTCATAGAGCGGTGCGAAGTTGACCTCATAGGCGGACAGGAGTGGACCGAGCTTTTGCCGCAGGAGCCCAAGCAGGGCGATCGCCGCGTCGAGCGAGGAGAGCGCGCAGAAAGCGTTGACCTCGGACGCCGGCTTGGGATGCAGCCTGAGCGCGGCGCGGGTGACGACGCCGAGGGTTCCTTCCGTGCCGATGAAGAGCTGGCTGAGGTCGTAGCCGGAATTGTCCTTGGGCAGGCCCTTGAGCGACGTCAGCACGCTGCCGTCGGCAAGCACGGCTTCCAGCCCCAGAACCTGCGCCCGGTACATGCCGTAGCGCAGCACACGGATGCCGCCGGCATTGGTGGCGACATTGCCGCCGATCGTGGCCGAACCGCGTGCGCCGATATCGACGCCGAACATCAGCCCGGCGCCGTCGGCTGCCTCCTGTACCGCCTGCAATGTCGCGCCCGCTTCGGCGACGATGCTGGCAGCCTGGCGATCCGGAACGGCAAGGCCGGTCATGCGCTCCAGCGACAGCACCACCTCACCCGGCTGCACACGCGCGGCGCCTGCCAGGCTGGTGCGTCCACCCTGGACGACAATTGGCTGACCGAGATCGTTGCATGCGGCAAGTGCTGCCGCGACACCTTCTGTATCACGCGGGCGCAGCACCGCTTCGGGAAGCGCGCCGAGCATGCCGTCGGGATCGTCGCGATAGCGCTGGTCCACCTCCGGACCGGCGAGCAAGCCGCCGGCGCCCAGCCGACTGTCGAGAGCAGATAGAAGTTGTTGTGTTTCGGGTGACATCGGCCAATCCTATTCATGATCGGCTTCTGGTCAAACTCTGATCGGTGCAAACGCCGCATGATCGGTCGTGACAATGTGGGGCTGGCCGACCGTCCGGCATCGATCGCGATGAGATCGGATCGACGCCGGACGACAAGTCGTTTTACTGAAGCTTCGCTTGCAGGGCGTTGACGTCGTCGGTGGTCATTTCGCCGTCGGTCGCCACCTTGCCGTCGACGATCTTCCACAGGCGGAAGGGGCCGGTGATGTCGCCATATTTGTCGAAGGCGACCGGGCCGATGACGCCTTCGTAGCGGATCGGCTTGCCGTCCTTGATCAGGCCGAGCGCTTTGGCGAACTCTTCCTTGCCAGCAAAGATCGGCGTGCCGGCCGGATCGACCGCCTTGTACATGGCGTCCTTGATCTTGGCCGGATCCTCCGAACCGGCAATGGCGATGGCGAGACCAACAATCGCGCCGGCGTCATAGGAACGGTCGGCCGCTGGATTGGTCGGTTCGATGCCGGAGAATTCCTTGTAGTTCTTGGTGAAATACTCCGTCGAGGCCGTCGGGCTGGTGCCGGACGACGTGCCGTAGGCTTCCTTCAGATAATCGGCGCCGACAGATTCAATGAAGTCCGGGCTGTTCATGCCGTCATTGAGCAGGAATTTCTGCACGCCGCCCTGCGAGATCCAGGTGCGGGCAACCGTGGCGCCGTCGACCGGCGTGCTGACGAGATAGAGCCCGTCCGGTTCGCCGGCCATCGCCGCCGTGACTTCCGATGCATAGCTCGACTGCTTCTCATTGTAAGGCGTGTCGGACACGATGGTGCCGCCGAGCGCTTTGTAGGCGCGCGAGAATTCGGCCACCATGTTGACGCCGAAGTCGTTGTTGACGTGGATGATCGACAGCTTCTTGAAGCCCTTGTCGACGGCATATTTGGCGGCGGCGACGCCCTGCAGCGCGTCCGAGGTGATGGTGCGGAAGAAGATGCCGTTGGTCTTGCCGTCGCGGCCGAGTGCGGTCAGCGTCGGCGAGGACGACGCCGGCGAGACCTGAACGATCTTGGCCGGTGCGGTGACCGAGGTCAGGATCGGGATCGACACCGACGAGATGATGCCGCCGATGATGACCGGCACCTTCTTGACCTGAACCAGCTGGGTGGCGGCGTCGACCGCGATGTTGCCCTGGCTCTGGCTGTCGCGCGTGTCGGTGATGAGATCGCAGCCGCGTACGCCGCCGGCGGCGTTGATGTCGCGGAAGGCCATCTCGACCGACTTGGCGCCGGCCTGGCCGTATTCGCCCGCCGGGCCGGTCAGTTCCATGACGAGGCCGACGGTGATCTTGCAATCGGCGGCCTGTGCCGCACCCGCCATCGTCACAAGAGCGAGCGCGGTTGTGAGTTGGAGTATCGTCTTTGCCATTGTTGTTCCCCTTTCGTTACTCAACTGTATTTGATCTCTGGAGCCTGTTTCAGCGTTCCGGCACCTGCAGCCAGGTTTCATGCAGATGTCGCCATTCGACGCCGTTGGGCGCCGATGAACTGGTGGTGAAGACGGCGCTCGACTGGCGACGGCTGTGCTTGCCCGCGCGTAGCTGCGCTTCGACATAAAGGACGACGATGGTATCGGCGTCCTGCCAGCCGGGCCGGATGTCCTCGATCGAAATGGCAAAACCGTCGTCGCAAGAGGCGCGGCTTGAGCGGACATGATCGACGACCGCTTCGCGATCGAGGACCTGCCCGTCCGGCGCCACCATGCTGAGGTCTTCGCCCATGGCGCGTTCGAAGCGGCCGAAGTCCACCGTGTTGGCTCGCGCGGCGACGAACCAGTCGACGAAGAAGCGATGCAGATCGATGATTTCGGCGCTGGCGCGTGAAAACAGGGAGGGTTCGCCGCTCATTTCTTCCCCGCATTGAGGTTGTAATGCATGATCGAACCGTGGCGGCCGTGGCGGTCGCGCTCCAGCGTGTAGACGTCACCCTCGAGGCCGGTGCCCTGCGCGATGATGGCCGCTATCTGCGCCCGGCCCTCGGCGTCGAGCGCAACGTCCATGGTTTTCGCATTGGCAATGGCGTGCGCCTGGTTGCGGGCGCCGACGATGACGGCCGCCACTTGCGGCTGCTCCAGCACCCAGGCGCTGGCGATGGTGGCAATGTCGACGCCATGGCGGTCGCCAACGGCCTTCAGTGCCTGAAGCAATTGCTGGAACAGGTCCCAGCCGCCGAAATCATCGATGATCAGCTTGTATTTGACCAGCGAACGGTTTTCGAGCGGCGTGACCGGTTCGGCCACGCCGAGCCATTTGTCGCTGAGAAAGCCGCCGGCAACTGAGCCATAGCAGAGGAAGCTGACGCCGTTCTTGGCGGCGAGGCCCACAAGGCTGTTGCCAGGCCGCTGGTCGAGCACCGAATATTGCAGTTGCTGGCTGACCAGCGGAATGCCGGCGGCGAGGATTTCGGCAAGCCGCGGCGTGTCAAAATTGGTGGTGCCGAGATTGCGCACCTTGCCTTCCAGCCGAAGTTCGTCGAGCCAGCCCATCGCCTCGACATAGCGAGGCTGATCATAGTCCCACCAGTGGAACTGCACGAGATCGAGCCGCTCGGTCTTCAGCCGCCGCAGCGACTGGTCGACAATGCCCCTGATGTAATCGCGGCTGATGCTGGCCAGCCGTTCGAGGTCGGGCACCAGCTTGGTGTGCACCTTCATCCGGGCCGCAACGTCGAGGCCGCGCTCGCTGGCCAGCCGCAGGCGCGCGGCGCCGATGAGCTCCTCGACACCGGTGTAGATGTCGGCGCAATCATAGGTCCAGATGCCGGCATCGAAAGTGGCGATCAGATCGGCAACCGCTTGGCTGCGGTCGATGGCGCCGTGGCCACCGGCCAGCTGCCAGCCGCCGCGAATGACGCGCGAGATGGTGTAGCCGGGGCCGAGTTCGAAGGTCTTGGCGGTCATGTCAGGTCATCCTCTTTCGGCAGCGGCACCGCCGTGGTCTCGGCGTGGCTGAACCGCCGCTTGGCCACCCTGACGATCCGGAGCCGGCTGGCGCAATTGGGATCGGGACAAGCGATCTCGGCGTCCGAGGTCATCCAGTCGTTCGGGTGGGTCAGGCGCTGCTTGGCCGCCAGCAGCGGCAACACGGCGGCGAGCGAATAGATCGAAAAGCCCTGCCCTGCCGGCATCGACAGCATCTCGCCCTTGAGCTCGAAATAGTCGCCGGCCTTGGCGCCGCAATAGATCGGTTTGCCCTTCGGGATGATCGCCTCGACGCGCAGATCGAACAGCTCGAAACTGTCGTCGGTCATGTCAAGCCTCCACCAGACTGAAGGTGACATCGCAGGCGCCGTTGCGGCGGATGACACCGCAAGCGGCGGCGAATTGATCGCGCTCCCCGGCACGCACCTGCGCCACCACGCTGCCGGCCAGCCAGCCGATCGGGAACAGCAGCCGCGCCCCCTGCCCGTAATAGAGGCCGATGTCGAAGATCGCATTGGGGTTGCCACCCCACATGTGTGGCGGCACATAGGATAGCACGATGTCGCCCGGCTGCGGCGTCAGCGTCGCGTTCTCGGCCGGCAACGGCCTGGCATAGGCCTGGCCCTCAAGATCGGCTGATGGAACCGGACATGAGATTTCCGGCCCTGTCCACATCGCATGGATGCCCGGGACGACGCGTGGCGTGCCGAGATAGGCCAAGAGGAAGGCAGCGTTTTCCGGTGCCTTCTCGGGCAGCAACAATGCCGTGACGGAAAGCTGCGAACGCGGCTCGGTGATCCTGATGGCGGTCATGTCTGGTCTTTCGCGGCGGCGGCCTGCAGCTTGCTGCGCAGGAAGGTGAAGGGTCGGCTGATGTCGGCGACCAGTGATTCACGCGCGGCCTGCGCATCCTGCGTGGACAGCGCCGTGACGATGCGGCGGTGATACTGGGCGGTGTCGACCTCGCCAGCTTCCGAGAAGGCATAGATGGCGACGCGGATGCAGGGACCCGATTGCAGCCACAGGCTCTCGATCATCGGGATCAGCACGGCCGAGCCGCAGGAACGATAAATCTCGAAATGAAAGCTCTGGTTGAGCGTCACTTCGCGATCGACGTCCTTCTTGTGCTTCAACGCCCGCATTTCGTCCCATTCGGCAAGAATGGTTTCGATGGTAGCGATCTGGCGCGGCCCCATGCGGGCGGCGGCCAGTGCGATTGCCTCGCCTTCGATCAGGATGCGGGCACGCAGGAGATCGTCGAGGCGTTCCAGCGTGATCGGCGGCACGCGCACCGAACGATTGGGCAGCGCCTCCAGCGCCTTTTCCGTGATCAGCCGGCCGAGTGCCTCGCGCACCGGCATGGTCGAGGTGACCAGCGCATCGGCAAGGCCACGGATGGTCAGCACCTGGCTCGGCTCGAACAGGCCGCCAATCAAG
This sequence comes from Mesorhizobium sp. M7D.F.Ca.US.004.01.2.1, assembly GCF_003997785.1. Lineage (NCBI taxonomy): Bacteria > Pseudomonadati > Pseudomonadota > Alphaproteobacteria > Hyphomicrobiales > Phyllobacteriaceae > Mesorhizobium > Mesorhizobium sp. M7D.F.Ca.US.004.01.2.1. The sequence continues at coordinate 58,599 of NZ_RZRQ01000005.1, forward strand.
GCGCGGCGCAGTTCGGAGTAGACACGGTCCTGCACGGTTTCGCGGCCGACCGGCGCAAGCTGGGCAGCGATCGCCTCGTTGTTCTTTTCGATGGCAGCCTTTTGCATGGAATTCCGTTCTTGGCCGGTTTTCGGCTTGCGGATGAAATTAAAGCCGAATAGCGTGATCAAAGCAAGTGTGATCACAAATCATAATCAGGAGGCGGCAACGATCGCCTTCGGCCAGAGGGTTTGATGAGCGAGGCAACCAAACGGCAAGGGGAAACCCGCGCGCCGGTTCTGACGGCAAAAAATGTCGTCAGGCGGTTCGGTGGCCTTGTCGCGGTCAACGACGTCTCGTTTGACGTCAAAGCGGGAGAAATCCTCGGCCTGATCGGCCCCAACGGCGCCGGCAAGACGACGATGTTCGATCTGCTCGCCGGCAGCATCCTGCCGACCAGCGGCGAGATCCTGCTCAACGGCACGCCTGTGTCGGGCGAAGCCGCGCATCTGCGCATCGGCCGTGGCCTTGGCCGCACCTTCCAGATCCCGCGCCCGCTGCCCAATCTGACGCTGATCGAAAACATCATGCTGGCGGCACAGGGCCAGGCCGGCGAAAAGCTGCTCGCCAATTTCGTCACGCCATGGCGGGTGGCGGCGCAGGAGAGAGCCGCTAGGGCAAAGGCGCTCGAACTGCTGGAACTGGTCACCCTCACCCACCTCGCGCACGAGCCGGCGCGCGTGCTTTCGGGCGGCCAGCGCAAGCTGCTCGAACTCGCCCGCGTGATGATGGCCGACCCGGCGATCATCCTGCTCGACGAACCGGCGGCCGGCGTCAACGCGACGCTGCTCGAAGTCATCATCGACCGCATCCGCGACATCAATGCGCGCGGCATCACCTTCCTGCTGATCGAGCATAACATCGACATGGTGACGCGGCTCTGCCATCGCGTCCTGGTCATGGCGAGCGGCCAGTTGCTCAGCGAAGGTACGGCCGAAGAGGTCGCGCGCGACCCGCGCGTCATCGAGGCCTATCTCGGAGGCGCCGCATGAGCGAGATCGTCCTCGATGTCCGCGGCCTTGAAGCTGGTTACGAGCCCGGCGTGCCGATCGTGCGCGGCGCCTCGATCACCGTCAAAAAAGGCGAGATCGTCGTCGTGCTCGGCCCCAACGGCGCCGGCAAGTCGAGCTTCATCAAGGCCATCGCCGGCCTCGTCCCGATCACCGGCGGCACGGTGTTTTTGGACGGCAAGGACATCACGGCCGCCCCCGCGCACACCATGGTGCGGCTTGGGCTGGCCTTCGTACCGCAGACCGAAAACATCTTCCCGCTGATGTCGGTCGAGGACAATTTAAAAGTTGCCTGCGGCATCCTCGAGCGGCGCGAAATCCCTGCCCGCATCGAGGAAATGTATACCGCCTTCCCCGACCTCGTGCGCCAGCGCCGCACCGCCGCCGGCAACCTGTCGGGCGGACAGCGGCAGATGCTCGCCGTTGCCCGGGCCCTGATCGTCCATCCCAAGGTGCTGGTGCTCGACGAACCGTCGGCCGGCCTGTCGCCGAAATTCGTGTCGATGGTGTTCGAGATGCTGGCCGGCATCCGCAAATCCGGCGTCACCATCCTGCTCGTCGAGCAGAACGCCAAGGCAGCGCTCGCCATCGGCGACCGCGCCTATGTGCTGGTCGAGGGCAAGGACCGGCACGAGGGCATCGCCTCCGAACTGTGGAACGATCCGGTGGTCGCCGAACTCTATCTCGGCCAGCGCCCGCTGCACGCCGAGAAAGGAGGGGGGGCATGAGCCTGCAATTTGTCGTCGACGGGCTGCTGACGGGGTCGATGATCGGCCTTGGCGCGATCGGGGTGACGCTCACCTATTCGATCCTGCGCTTCTCGAACTTTGCCCATGGCGACTTCATGGCCTGGGGCACCTATGCGACGCTGGCCGTCGTCAGCGCCATCGGCGCGACATTCGGCAAGGTGGCACCCATTGGTTCCCTCTCCTTCGGCTGGCCGCTGATTGTGGCACTGATCGTCGGCATCGCCTTCACCGCCCTCTTGGCGTTGCTGCTCGACAAAGTGCTGTTCGCGCGGCTTCGCTCGCAAGGCCAGGCGATCATCGTGGTGATGGCGAGCTTCGGCGCCTCGATGGCGCTGAGAAGCCTGCTCGAATTCACCTTCACCTCGCGGCCGACCTATTTCAGCCGGGCGATCCAGATCGCCATGCCGGTCGGCTTCGGCATCCGCATCACGCCCGACCAGATCGCGCTTTTGCTGCTGACAGCGGTGCTGGTGTTCGGCGTGCATCTGTTGATGACGCGCACGCAAACCGGCCGCTCGATGCAGGCCCTGAGCCAGAACGCGGCATTGGCCCGCATCGTCGGCATCGACGTCGCCAGCGTGGTGCGCGTCACCTGGATCATCGGCGGGGCGCTTGCCTGCGTCGCCGGCGTGATGATCGGCGTTCTGGTGCAGATCCGCCCGTTCATGGGCTTCGACATGCTGTTGCCGATGTTTGCCGCCGCCATTCTCGGCGGCATCGGCAGCATCCCCGGTGCGGTGCTCGGCGGCCTGATCATCGGGCTCGCCGAAGCGGGTGCCGTGCAATTGATCGGCGCCGAATGGCGCGCCGCCGTCTCCTTCATCATCCTGATGGCGGTGCTGTTCGCGCGGCCGATCGGCCTGTTTGGTGTGAGGGAACGCTGATGGACCTGCTCGGCTACGGCGCCTTCTTCCTGACTACCGCGCTGATCTTCTCGCTGGTCACGCTGGGGCTCAATTTGCAATGGGGCCTGACCGGGCTGTTCAATGTCGGCCTCGCCGGCTTCGTCGCCATCGGCGCCTACACCTCAGCGCTGCTGACGACACCGGACGATGCCGCGCGGCTGGGCGGCTTCGGCCTGCCGATCCTTGTCGGCTGGCTCGGCGCCATGGTCGTCGGCGGCATCGCCGCTGCCCTTACCGGCATGGCGACGCTGCGGCTGCGATCCGACTATCTGGCGATCACCACCTTCGGCGTCGCCGTCGTCGTGCAACTGGTCGCGCTCAACGCGCAAAGGTTGACCGGCGGACCGTTCGGCATCGGCTTCATCCCGCGCCCCTTTGGCGGCCTTGCCGAGACGCCGCTGCTGTTCAACCTGTCCAACCTTGCCGTGGTCTCGGTCGTCACGCTGATCGCCTATCTCGCTTTGGAGCATCTGTCGCGCAGCCCATGGGGACGTGTCTTGAAGGCGCTGCGCGAGGATGAGCGGGCGGCGATATCGCTGGGCAAGAGCGCGCGTTTCTATCGCGTCCAGGCCTTTGCCGTCGGCGGCGCTATCATGGCGCTGGCCGGCGCGCTGCAGGCGCATTTCACCGGCTTCATCGCGCCGGACAATTATCTGCCGATCCTGACCTTCCAGGTCTGGGTGATGCTGATCGTCGGCGGCTCTGGCAGCAATCTGGGCGCTGTCATCGGCAGCATCCTGGTCTGGGCGATATGGGCCGGATCGGGCACGCTGACCAGCATCCTGTTCCCGCCCGAACAGCAGGCGCGCGCCGCCGCGCTGCAGATCGCCGCCATCGGCGCTATGCTCTGCGTCATCCTGCTGATCCGGCCGAACGGCCTGTTCGGCGACAGGCCTCGGCGGCCCCGCTTCAGCAAGCGGGCGAAGATCGCTGCGGGCGAGAGCAGTTCCGGCTCATGAATGCCGTGATCCGGCAGGAGGCACAAGGCGCTTCGCTGTGGCATGCCGTCAGCCGCAACCGGCGCGAGCGGCCAGCGCTGCAAGGCGGGATCGATGTCGACCTGGCCATCGTCGGCGGCGGCTTTTCCGGCCTTTCAACCGCGCTGCACGCCGCCGGGAAAGGCATTTCCGTCGCCGTTCTCGAAGCCGAATTCATCGCCTGGGGCGCGACCGGCAGGAATGCGGGCTTCGTCGTACCGAACTTCGCCAAGATGGACCCGGTCGACATACTGGCCCACCTCGGACCTTCGCGCGGCGAAAGGCTGATCGATTTCGCCGCCGGCAGCGCCGACCTGGTTTTCCGCCTGATCCGGCAGCATGGCATCGACTGCAACGCCGTGCCTAACGGGTGGATCCAGCCGGCGCATTCGCCTGCCGCCTTCGAGAAGGTCAAGTCACGCGCGGGGCAATGGGCGCAGCGCGGCAGGCCGGCAGTCACATTGGATCGGCAGGAAATCGAAGCCCTGACGGGCGTGCCAGGGTATATCGGCGGCTGGATGGATCGTTCCGGCGGCGTGCTCAATCCAGTCACCTACGCGCGCGGGCTCGCCGATGCGGCGGAGAAGGCCGGCGCGAAGATCTTCGAGCAGACGCGCGTCACCTCGGTTGATCGCGTAGCCGATGGTTGGATGCTGAAAACGCCGGCGGGATCGGTACGAGCCGCAAAGGTGTTGATCGCCACCAACGCCTATGGCTGGTCCCTCAATCCGACATTGCAGCGAACCCATTTCCCGCTGAAAGTCTTCCAGATCGCGACAGCGCCATTGCCTCGTGAAGTACGCAGCCGGTTGCTTCCCGGCGGGCAAGGTGTCGGCGACACCCGGCGCAATCTCTTCACCTTCCGCTTCGACGCGGATAACCGGCTGATCAGCGGCGGCATGCATATTCTTGGTGCCGGCGCCGATACGCGCGTGCCGCAAACCATCTGGCGGCGCCTCGCCAGGCATCTCGATTTGCCTGACCTGCCGCCGCTTGCCTATAGCTGGTCGGGGGTGGCCGCGGTCGAACCGGATTTCCTGCCGCACCTCATGGACCTCGGGCCGGGGCTGATCGCCGGCCGCGCCTGCAACGGGCGCGGCATTGCCATGACGACGGCGATGGGCAAGGTGCTGGCGGACTGGGCCGCCGGAACCGAGGCGCGTGATTTGCCGCTGCCATTTGCGCCGCCGGCGCCGATCCCGTTCCATGCCTTGCTGCGGCATGCGCCCAACATGCTGCTTGGCTGGAGCATGCTGCGCGATCGGCTGGACGAGACGAGCTAGACAGTCACTTCAC
>NZ_RZRQ01000600.1:0-1970 GCF_003997785.1 Mesorhizobium sp. M7D.F.Ca.US.004.01.2.1
AGCGATGCCGAGGAAAACTTCAACCCGCGGGAGTTTCGCCCGCCGGCGTTGAACGAGCCGCCTCAACCTGCCGACGGCACGATCGACCAGATCGTGGTGCCCCCGCCGGCCGCCGACCAGAGTGGCACGCAGCAGGCTTACAATGTCGATCAGACCGTGCAGGAGGGCGCAGACCTTGATGCGCAGCGGCGCGCGCTGGAGGCACAAATGGCGGCCGAGGAAGCTCGCCGCAAGGCCGAGGCGGAAGAGGCCCGCCGCAAGGCCGCGGCTGAGGACGAGGCTCGCCGCAAGGCTGAGGCCGCCGAGCATGAAAAGGCGGTGTGGGAACGCTTGCGGTCGAACCAGATGGTGACAAATGGTGAAACCGGCTCGACGGATGCCGGCGCCCAGGCGGCACAGGTCGAAATCGCGCCCGACGGTCAGATCGTCCCGGTCCCCGGAGCCGACAGTGATCCCAACAAGGCATTCCTGGCACAGTCCGAGGCAAGCTCTTCCGGCATCGTCAAAGCAAAAATCTTCCGACGCACCGATGCGTTGATCCCAGAAGGAACGATCCTTCGCGGCTATTTGGAAACCGCTGTTAACACCGACCTTCCCGGCGCGGTGCGCGCTGTCGTGCGTGAGGACGTGTTTTCGCTCGACGGGAGGCGGATCCTCATTCCGAAGGGCTCGCGCCTCACCGGAGAATACCGCTCGGGGCTTGCGCGCGGACAAAAGCGTGTTTTCATCGTCTGGAACAGGGTCATACGCTCGGACGGCATTTCCGTCGATATCAAGTCACCCGGTGCAGACGCGCTCGGCCGCGGTGGCATGGGCGGCCGTGTCGATACGCACTGGGCTGAACGGTACGGGAACGCCATCATGCTTTCCGTTGTTGGCGGTGTCTCTGAATATCTGTCCTCGCTTGGCGACAGCAGCCAGGATGGACAACAGCGCCAGGTGTCGACGATCGATCCCGTAACCGGTGAGACGACGACGGTAACTTATGGTGGCAATGGCTCGCAGCGCGACGCCCGCGGCATCGCGTTCGATAAGTCATCGACCGCCCTGCAGCAACTCGCGCAAGAGGCGTTTCGCGACACACAGAACATTGGCCCGACAGTCTATGTGGACCAGGGCACATCGGTTGTCGTGCTGGTGCGGCGAGATCTCGATTTTTCGGATTTGTACGCCGATCCCGTTCAGGAAGAAGTTGCACGAATGAAGGCAGGTGGGCGGCCGAAGACGGCGATCGATCTGACGCCTCTCTACACGCCAAAGGATAATTTCTATCCCGGCTATGGGAGCCCGGTGAAATGAATGCCGTGCATCCCCTCCCCGACCCATGGACCAGAGCTCCGGTCCTGCGCGCTCATCTGGAGCCGATATGGCCCTATTTGAACGAAGATGCGGTGTCCGAGATTGCGATCAACAGGCCCGGCGAATTGTTCATCGAACGCCTTGGCGCGAAGGAAATGGAGCACGTCATCAAGCGCGAGGTCACGCCGGGCTGGATACGCAACATCTCGACGGGCGTCGCCTCGGCGACCAATCAGGTCATCAACGAAGAAAACCCGGTCCTGTCGGCCGCTCTACCGTCTGGTGAGCGCATCCAATGCATCTTGCCGCCCGCGGCTCCCGAAGGCGGGGCGATCTCGATCCGCAAGCAGGTCATCATGGATATGAGCCTTGATGCCTACAAGGATCTCGGCGCCTTCGAGAACACGGCGATGGGTGCCGGCTTGGCGCTTTCATCGGAAGAAAAGCGACTTGTCGAGATGCTACACGACACATCGCCAATGGACTTCCTGCAATATGCGGTGCGCAACCGCGTCTCGATTGTCGTTTCCGGCGGGACGTCGACCGGGAAGACGACATTCTTGAATGCACTCCTGAAGGAGATCCCGGTCCATGAACGGATCATCACGATCGAAGACACCCGCGAACTGAGGCTGCCGGCTCCCAACAACGTCACTCTGATAGCATCGAAG
>NZ_RZRQ01000601.1:0-1967 GCF_003997785.1 Mesorhizobium sp. M7D.F.Ca.US.004.01.2.1
TTCATCGACAGTGCATCCAGCGTGCCGTCGGTCTTCATGGCGAACAGCCAGGTGTTGACCCATTGGCGCAGATTGTCGTTGCCCTTGGCGACGCCGATGCCGAAGTAGAAGGTCTTGAGCACGTATTTCTGCTCGAAGGCATCGCCGTTCTGCGCCTTCTTCAGATAGATCTCGCCATAGTCGCCGCCGCCCATGGCGTCGATCTGGCCCGACACCATGGCTTGCAGCAGCGACGAATAATCATCGAAGCGCAGGATTTCGATGCCCGGATTGGCTTCGGCAGCTTTGGTCAACAATCCGTCCTCGCCGGTGCCGCGTGTCAGCCCGACCTTCTTGCCGACGAGGTCGGCAACGCCCTTGATAGCGGTGCTCTTCGGAGCGATCACCACAGCCGACTGTCCGGCATAAGGGATCGAATAGTCGATCTGGATGGCGCGCGCCGGCGTGATCGAGAAGATCGAGATCACGGCATCCACCTGCTTGGTCAGCAGCGCCGGAATGCGGCCGGGCGAGGTGACGGTGACGAATTCGACCGGCACGCCGAGCGCTTCGCCCATCTTGTTGGCAACTTCGATGTCGAAGCCAGTCGGCTTCAGGTTGGCGTCAAGAAAGCCGTATGGCGGCGTGGTGGTGTCGATGGCGACGACCAGCTTGCCGCGCGAGATGATCTCGTCGACCGTCTGCGCTGAAGCAATCGACGGCTTGAGCGCCGACAGCGCCAGCACAATGCCGGCCAGCAAGGCACCGGCCCCTCTCAGGAAAGTCCGCATGTTTTCCTCCCATGCATTTTTGGGCGCCTTTTGTCGGCATCGCTCGTGCGGGGCGCAGACCACACGACGACGTAAAAAGGGGTCGAAATTTCGCTCGCTGACGTCCCTTGCAAACCGGGGATAGAGCGTTCCTCCACGACTTATAATGGTATGCTATTATAATATGTAAAGCCTGTCCATGAGCGCACTACCCAGTTCCGTCAACCATGATTGGTACCGGTACCATAATTTTCCGTTTTATGGATGCCGTCAAGTCGCAACGGGGATTGGATCGGAGCTTGGCGCTGTCGATGTGATCGAGGAAGGATTCGATGTGGTGTGACGGGTGCGGCGACGGACAGCAGGCTCATGCGTCTCAGTCTGGGGCGGTTCAGCGGCGCATTGTTGCCTCAACGGTGGCCGGCAGCACCATGCGGTCCCCGCCGGAGCCTATCCGGCATCGAACCGCATGCCCGCCGCCGTTACCGATTGGTCGCGCGTGCCGCGCGGCGAACGCTTTGCAACAGGATGGCGAGGCAGCCCGCCAACAGCAGGCCGCCGCCAAGCAGTGGCGGGAGCGCCAGTAGCTTTACCGCCGCCGTCACTCCAGCAATGACGACCAGAGCCAGTAAGGCCAGGTTGCCGTCGTCGACAAACATGCCAATGAGTTCGTTCAGAACCAGACGGATGACGTTCATCTGGCGAGTCCTCCAGTGAGGGTGGGGTAGGTGCTGCGCAGCCAGCGCACCATGGCCAACGAGGCCAGCGCGACGGTGGCGAAAATGGCAAGCAAAGCGAGATCGGCGCCCGGCCAGTCGGCGCCGATGCCTTCGCCGGTCCAGAAGATGCCGAAGCTGGTCAGCATCAGCCCGACCACGAATTTGAGCGCATTCTCCGGTACGCGCGCCAGCGGCCGGTGGACAGCCAGGCCGATAAGCATCACCAGGACGAAAGCCGCCAGCGCGCCCAGGCTGGCGTAAAGCGTCTGCCCGTGAGCCGCGCCGACGGCAATGATGATGAACACCACCTCGACGCCCTCGAGCAGCACCGCCTTGAACGACGCCAGCCCGGCGAGGTAGTCGGCTCGGCGGTCGTTGGCCTGCTGGTGCAAGGCTGCGGTTTCCTTGGAAAAGGCTGCCCCCTCGTCATGCAGGGCGATGACGCCGACGCTGCGCAAGATGGCTTTTCGCAGCCAGCGCATGCCGAACAGGATCAGCA
>NZ_RZRQ01000602.1:0-1966 GCF_003997785.1 Mesorhizobium sp. M7D.F.Ca.US.004.01.2.1
GCCCTGTCCAAGGCTGACGTCCTCTTTAGTCCGAGCAAGCAGATCCACGCCTGGTTCTTCGTCAGGGAGAACTGGCCGGATATCCGTCATTTCGCGGACGCCAAGCTCGCTCACCTAGCACCGGGAGAGAGAGCCTTCCATCCCATCGATTTTTGAACTGAAATGTTCTGCCCCCTAAAGCGAGTCCCTAACCGAGACCGCCACTCAGAGACATTTCATCTTCGACGATCTGTGCTTTTGGCTCTTCCTCGTCCTCGTCGTCCCCGCTTCCCAACCCGGCCGGAATATCGCCTGCCAGCAGCTTCTCCTTGGAAAGTAGCCCTGCGTCCTCGAGCGCTTCGAAATCCGGCAGGTCGCGCAGCGTGTCGAGCCCGAACTCAAGCAGGAATTCTTTTGTCGTCACATAGGTGTAGGGCGCGCCCGGCGTTGGGCTGCGCGGACCGGAAGCGATCAGGCCGGCACCGCGCAGATGACCAATAAAATCGCGACTGATCTCCTTGCCGAAGAAAGACGACAGTTCGGCGCGGGTGATCGGCTGGAAGTAGCCGATGCACATCAGCACCAGCACTTCAGATTGCGTGAAGTCTGCCGGGCGTTCGTTACCGCCGACTGCACAGCGGATGGCATCGGCATAGGCCGGGCGGGTGAGATGCTTCCAGCCTCCGGCGACCGAGACCAGATCATAGGGTCGACCGCGCAGCTCCTCGCGGATGTCGTCGATCAGCAGATCGATGCTGCAGTTTTTCCCGACGATCCGCGCGAGCGTCTCGCGGCCGACCGGTTCGTTGGCGGCGAAGATGGTCGCTTCGACACGGTTCATCCATTCGCGCCAGCGCGCCTCCGGCGGCAGGTGATCCAGTTCGCGGTCAAACAGCTGGTCAGCTGATCGACGGTCATCTGGCCGATCCTTTCCGCGTCTGCGCACCGCTTCCACCATGGTCGTCACAGCCCGTAGATGCGAAAGGTTGGGCGGCCCGACAGCTCGCGCACGGCACCGAGTTCGACCAGCCGGTCGAATAGCCGGCGCAGGCCGCGGTCGCTCATGCCGGCGATTTTCTCGGATGCGACGATCGCGTCGTCGGACAGGAGTCTTTCGACGACCATGTCTGCCGCCTTGGCCCTGAGTTTCGGCGCAACTGCAAGCAGCCGGTCCGCGCGGCGCTCGATCTCGGCGGAAAGATCAATGGCGCGCAGCGCGGCGCGCGCCTGCGCGGCCATCAGGCCTTTCGCACGCTCATCAGGATCTGTCTCAATGCCTGTCGCCACGGAGCTGGCTGCCAGTCGAGGCGTGCGGGCGCCTGTCCCCAAGGCTGCCTCGGCGCCCAGCAGCGGCATGGCGTATGCCCAACACAGCCGCTGCGCCCGCAGGGCGTCGGCGAGCCAAGCTCCAACGGTGCGTGCGAAGCCACGGCGTTCGGCGGCCGTGAACGCACCGGTCAGCATGCCGACCATTCCGATGCCTGCGGAAAGCTGTCGAAGATCATCCGCCAGATCGCTGACCGCCTCATCATCCGGCGCGTAGCCAAACTCCTCCAACACCGCCGCGAGATTTTTCTCCGTCAGTAGATCCTCCGCTGGCCGAGATGCCAGCCGACGCCAGGCGAGGAGAAAACGACCGGCGGGGCCGACATTGTCGCCGGGCCGGGTGAGCAACACGGCGTCGCGCAGCGCGCTTTCATCCTCCACGCGGCCAGCCTGCTTTGCCGTTGCCACGGCAGCCGAAAGCGCCAGGCGCTGCCGCCAGGCGCCGGCCCACCGGTCCTGACGGCGGACGACAGCATCGAGCGCGCCGATGGCAGCGCCCGCGGTCAGCGAGACGTCCTCGAACTCGTTTCCCGCATGACTGTGCGCATCCGAGATGGCCCGGCGCAGCCAGGCCGGCACCGCTGCCATTGGCACGGTCGGAGGGGTGCCGGCGAGCGTAGCGTAGTGGCGCGGAGATGGTTTGGGACGCAGAATCATCGAA
>NZ_RZRQ01000603.1:0-1940 GCF_003997785.1 Mesorhizobium sp. M7D.F.Ca.US.004.01.2.1
GCACTGGGCGAGGACCCGACCGAGCCGTTCCATTCGGTCCCCTATGCCTTCAAGCCGGTGCCCGACGAAGCCCCCATCGCCCGCGCCCGCGCCGAGCTGAAAAACCTCGGCCTGCATCCGGCCTCGCTGCCGCTCGGCGTCGATATCGACACCTGGCTGAAAGAGGGCAAGACCGGCTGGGATGCCTTCCCGAACACCGGCCAAGGCAAGGTCGACGCGCAGACGGGACCGCTGACGGCTGCCCTGACCGACCAGAACATCAAGCTTGAGACTGGAGCCTATGTCGAATATCTCGAAGTATCGCCCGACGGCAAAACCATATCAGCCATTCACTACCGGCAGAATGGCGCGCTGAAGAAGGTATCGCCGAAGCTGGTCATCCTCTCGGCCGGCGCGGTCAATTCCGCCGTTATCCTGCTGCGCTCGCCCACATCGGATGGCAAAGGCCTCGCCAACCGCTCCGACCAGGTCGGTCGCAATTTCATGAACCACAATTCGAGCGCCATGCTGGCGATCGATCCGCGCCGCCGCAACGATTCCGTCTACCAGAAGACGCTGATGCTGAACGACTATTATCTGTCCGACGGCAAGGGGGGCAAGCCGCTCGGCAATGTCCAGTTGCTCGGCAAGATCGACGGCAACATGCTGAAGGCCAATGTCAAATACACACCGAAATTCGCGCTCGATTTCATGGCCGGCCATGCCGTCGACTGGTACCTGATGTGCGAGGACCTGCCCGATCCGGAAAGCCGCATCATGGTCGACGGCAAGGACATCGTCATGCAGTGGCGGCGCTCCAACATGCAGTCGCTCGATGGGCTGACCAAGGTGATGCGCGAAAACTTCCGCGCCTGCGGTTATCCCCTCGTGCTGTCGCGCCCCTTCGACAAGCGCACGCCCTCGCATCAGTGCGGCACGGTCAAGATGGGCGACGATCCGGCCACCGCGCCGCTCGATCCCTTCTGCCGCTCGTTCGACCACCGGAACCTGTTCGTCGTCGACGGCGGCTTCCTGCCCAATTCGGCCGCCGTCAACCCGGCCCTGTCGATCGCCGCACAGGCGCTGCGGGTTGCTGATCATATCCGCAAGACGGACCTCGCCGCATGACCCGTCCGGCGGCCATCGTCACCGGCGGTGCACGCGGCATTGGCCTTGCCTGCGCCCAGGCACTCGCCGATGCCGGCTTCGATATTCTGGTCGCCGATCTTGCCGAAACAGCCGCTGACGGACTTGCCAGAGACATCGCCGGGCGCGGCGCGAAATTCGCTTATGTCCCTTGCGACATTGCCGATCTCGCCAGCCACACCGCACTTGTCGATGCGGCGATGCGCGCCTTCGGCCGCATCGATTGCCTGGTCAACAATGCCGGCGTCGGCGCCGTGGTGCGCGGTGATCTGCTGGACCTCCAGCCGGAGAATTTCGACCGTACGCTCAGCATCAATCTGCGCGGCACCGTCTTCCTCAGCCAGGCCGTCGCCAAGGCGATGCTGGCCACATCGGGCGATCAGAGATCAATCATAACCATCACCTCGGTCAGCGCCGAAATGGCGTCGCCGGAGCGGCCGGACTACTGCATCTCGAAAGCCGGGCTTTCGATGTGGGTGAAGAACCTGGCGCTGCGGTTGGCGCCTGAAAACATCGGTGTGTTCGAGGTGCGGCCCGGCATCATCCACACCGACATGACGGCAGGCGTCACCGCCAAATACGACGCCCTCATCGACGGTGGACTGGTGCCGGCAAAGCGCTGGGGCGAAGCGTCAGATATCGGCGCGGTGGTGGCGGCCCTCGCCGGCGGCAAGCTCGGCTTTTCGACCGGCTCGATCATCAATGTCGACGGCGCGCTCTCCGTGCCGCGACTGTAAGTGGACAGTGTCATGACCGACTACATCATCGTGGGCGCCGTTGAAGTCCGGATTGAAAGGGATGCCCATCTCCTGGCC
>NZ_RZRQ01000604.1:0-1905 GCF_003997785.1 Mesorhizobium sp. M7D.F.Ca.US.004.01.2.1
GTTCAACCGCATCCCAGGTCGGGTTGCTGAAGCGGCCGTACTGGTTGAAGCCGGTGGCGTCGCCGGGCGCATGAAAAATGGCGGCCATGGTCAGGGGCAGCGGGATGGAATCGCCCATGGCAAGTCCGCCGCGACGCAAATGAGGAAGTGCTGCAGCGCGTGACTTTGCTGTTTCAGACATCGAATTTCCAACCCTGTTTGCGACCGACGAGATGTGCCAGACGCTATGCCCGGCAGCGGCTCGCGGCAAGGCGCGTCGGGTTGGGCCAGGCGGCTCTAAACGCTTCGTTAGGCTTAATGATCCATAAAGACGAGACGTGCCGTCACGGCTGCTCTCATTGGTTGCGGCGCGCGTGTTTGTGAAGCCTATTCCCGTTGACGCCCATAGTGCCCCATGATATCCCATTTCGACATCAAAGCATTCGTTCCGCGTCAGGGTAAAGCGTACGCCAATCGGGCAGCCGCGGCGGCTGCGCGTTTGCCGGTTTTTGCCCGTGCGGACGAGGTTGATACGGGGCAGGGAACGCGCTGCGGCGGCGCGTGCGACAAGATGGAGAGGGGTGCGGCGGCGCAAGCGGCTGTAGCGTTTAATGGACCGGTTTCTGTCAAACACGGTGAGCAGGATCGATGCGAAGGGACGGGTATCCGTTCCCGCGCATTTCCGTGCCGTCGTGCAGAAGCGCGGCTATTCGGAGCTCTACGCGCTGCGCTGCCTGGACCTGTCGGCGATGGATGTCGGCGGGCTCGACCTGCTCGACCGCTACGAGCAGCGTATCGCGCTCGAAGATCCCTTCCTGCAGACGGCGGACGATATGTCGTTCTTCTGCCATGGCGACGGAACCTTCTTGAAACTCGACCAGGACGGCCGCATCACGATGAGCGATTTCATTCGCGAACACACCGGCATTTCGGCGGAAGTGGCCTTTGTCGGGCGCGGCAATTTCTTTCAGATCTGGGAGCCGGGACGGCTTGCCGCCTATGGGGCGCAAGCGCGGGCCCGGCTTTTGCAGCTTCGGCAGGGGACGAAGCCTGGGGAGCGACCGGAATGACGGCGAGCCACGGCGATGACCTTCACGCCGTTGGCGGATCGGCCCGCCACATTCCGGTCCTCCTTGGCGAAGTGCTCGAAGCACTGGCGCCGGCGCAGGGCGACATCATCATCGACGGCACGTTCGGCGCCGGCGGCTACACCAGGGCCATTCTGGCGACGGGCGCCTCCGTGGTGGCGATCGACCGAGATCCTGATGCCATTGCGGCCGGGCGCGATATGGAAGTGCAGTCGGGCGGCCGGTTGCGGCTGGTGCAGGCGCCGTTCTCGACGCTGGACGAACATGTCGAGCGCGCCGACGGCGTCGTGCTCGACATCGGTGTGTCCTCGATGCAGCTCGACCAGGCCGAGCGCGGGTTTTCGTTCCGTGCCGACGGGCCGCTCGACATGCGCATGGCGCAGGCTGGTTTGAGCGCCGCCGACGTCGTCAACAGCTTCAAGCCGGGCGACCTTGCCCGCATCTTCGGCTTCCTCGGCGAGGAGCGCCATGCCGGGCGCATCGCCCGCATGATCGAGGCTCGCCGCGAAAAGCGCCCGTTCGAACGCACGCTGGAACTCGCCGACGCCATCGAGACGCATATCGGTCGCGCGCCGAAGGACAAGATCCATCCGGCCACGCGCGTCTTCCAGGCGCTGCGCATCTTCGTCAATGATGAGCTTGGCGAACTGGCCAAGGCCTTGTTTGCCGCCGAACGCGCGCTGAAGCCGGGCGGACGGCTCGCCGTGGTGACGTTCCATTCGCTGGAAGACCGCATCGTCAAGCGTTTCATCGCCGACCGAGCCGACGTCGCGACCGGCTCGCGTCACCTGCCCGAGGCTCATGCGCGCACCGCGACCTTCCGCAAGGCGGGTGGCGG
>NZ_RZRQ01000605.1:0-1890 GCF_003997785.1 Mesorhizobium sp. M7D.F.Ca.US.004.01.2.1
ATATCGGGCATCGGGCCCAAGCTTGAAAAAGTTCTCAACGGCTTGGGCATCTGGACGTATGGCCAGATCGCGGCATGGACGCCGCAAGAGGTTGCCTGGGTCGAGGATTATCTGTCGCTCACCGGCCGCATAAGTCGCGACGATTGGACAGCCCAAGCGGCGGCGCTCGCCGTCAAGAAGTGAATGAAATGCCGGGTCCGGTTTCGACCGTGCCCGGAACAAGAGATTGCGGGAACTCCGCAGGGGTTTGAGGCGAATGGCAAAGCTCAAGGTCGACGGGAAAGAGATCACTGTACCCGACCACTACACGCTGCTGCAGGCGGCGGAAGACGCTGGCGCGGAAGTGCCGCGCTTCTGCTTCCATGAGCGGCTGTCGATCGCCGGCAATTGCCGCATGTGCCTGATCGAGGTGAAGGGCGGGCCGCCCAAGCCGCAGGCTTCCTGCGCCATGAACGTGCGCGACCTGCGTCCGGGGCCGAATGGCGAGGCGCCGGAAATCTTCACCAACACGCCGATGGTCAAGAAGGCCAGGGAAGGCGTGATGGAGTTCCTGCTGATCAACCATCCGCTGGATTGCCCTATCTGCGACCAGGGCGGCGAATGCGACCTGCAGGACCAGGCGATGGCCTTCGGCGTCGATTCCTCGCGCTATCATGAGAACAAGCGCGCGGTCGAAGACAAATATATCGGACCGCTGGTCAAGACGGTGATGAACCGCTGCATCCATTGCACGCGCTGCGTCCGCTTCACCACGGAAGTCGCCGGCATTTCCGAGCTTGGCCTGATCGGCCGTGGCGAGGATGCCGAGATCACCACCTATCTCGAACAGGCGATGACCTCGGAGCTGCAGGGCAATGTCATCGACCTTTGCCCGGTCGGCGCGCTGACCTCAAAACCCTTCGCCTTCCAGGCGCGGCCGTGGGAGCTGACCAAGACCGAATCCATCGACGTGATGGATGCGGTCGGCTCGGCGATCCGCGTCGACAGCCGAGGGCGCGAAGTGATGCGCATCCTGCCGCGCGTCAACGAAGCGGTGAACGAGGAGTGGATTTCCGACAAGACCCGCTTCATCTGGGACGGCCTGCGCACGCAGCGCCTCGACCGCCCCTATGTGCGCAAGGACGGCAAGCTGGTTCCCGCCAGCTGGGCCGAAGCCTTTGCCGCGATCAAGGACGCGGTTTCGAAGGCGGCACCCGAAAAGATCGGCGCCATTGCCGGTGACTTGGCCGCCGTTGAAGAAATCTATGCGCTCAAGCTGCTGATGGCCTCGCTCGGCTCGAAGAATACCGACTGCCGCCAGGATGGCGCCGCACTCGATCCGGCGCTCGGCCGGGCGAGCTACATCTTCAATCCGACCATCGAAGGCATCGAGCAGGCCGACGCGGTGCTGATCATCGGCGCCAACCCGCGCTATGAAGCCTCGGTGCTCAACGCCCGCATCCGCAAGCGCTGGCGGATCGGCAATCTGCCGGTCGGCGTGATCGGCGATGTCGGTGACACGCGCTATGACTATGAACAGCTGGGCGCCGGACCGGATTCGCTGAAGGATCTGGCCGACGGCAATGGCACGTTCTTCCAGGTGCTGAAGAAGGCGACGCATCCGCTGATCATCGTCGGCCAGGGCGCGCTGGCGCGCGCCGATGGCGCGGCCGTGCTCGGCCAGGCGGCCAAGCTCGCCGCCGCTGTCAACGCTGCTCGCGCGGACTGGAACGGCTTTGCCGTGCTGCACAATGCGGCCGGACGTGTCGGCGGTCTCGATCTCGGCTTCGTGCCGGGCGAGGGTGGCAAGAGCGTTGCCGGCATGCTGGGCGAAATGGAGCTGCTGTTCCTGCTCGGCGCCGACGAGATCGACATGGCCAAGACCGGCGGCGCCTTCGTCGTCTATATCGG
>NZ_RZRQ01000606.1:0-1881 GCF_003997785.1 Mesorhizobium sp. M7D.F.Ca.US.004.01.2.1
ACCTCCAACAGCAGCTTGGCGCGTGAACCGCTTTGCGTGTCTCGGATGGCGGCACAGCGGTTTCGAGATCGGAGTCGACTTGAAGCAAACTTCACGCCCCTCGGTGGCGATGCCTCGCAGCCAGGTTGGATGACCGCGCACGCCAGGATGTTCGGCACGCTTCCACCCGCTTAGATGCGAGACGGGTGAAGATGATCATCTGCACAACGTCCCCATGCTATCCGCGTGGGTCGGTTTCGAAAGTGGCCGGCTCCTGCCGCTCATACAAGTGGAGTTGGGGCGCGGGGCGGATCAAGCATATCGGATGGGACCCACCGGGCTGTCGGCGAGTCCGCGCCTACATCATCCTGGCAGCGCCAGACGCTCGTCCGGCGTCATGCGGGCCTCGGCTTGCCGGCGAATGTCCGGACCGGCATGGCGGAGCATGGCACACCGGTCTTCAACAGTGTACGTGGTCGCCACGCTGCCCCTGGCCAGATCGTAGATGACGCACGGCTTGTTCGCGATGGCGAGCCGAAGCACGTTGACGGCAGTGCCGGGTGATGCGCCGTCCCAGACCATCATGCCAAAGTCGGCGCGCCGCGCCATCTCCCGGTCTTTGGCGGCGTGAACAAAGTCCCCTCTGGCATCCTCAGGAGGAGGAACATGGTAGGCGGCCCAGTCGCCCAGATTGTTGAGGGGCTCCTTGCCGGCATGGAAGACGCCGACATAGTCGTACCTGTAACCCGCGAGCAGGCCCTGCGCCTCGGCATCGGCTCCCGAGGCGTCGCCAATCAGCACGCCGTGCTCGGCAGCAACGATTGCGCCGATGCGAGTGATGGCAGGTTCCGGCAGCTCGAATATCTCGCGTGATCCACCTATGAATATCATCGACATGGTGACTTTCCTTTCTCTCCAGCGCCCCCGCCCCGCGCCAGCCGCCCTCTCCTCTGGCCCTGCGCGAGGGATCGTCACCCGAAGGCCGAGACGGCGAAGCCGGCGCGGGGAGCGGCGGGACGCCGCGACTAGAGCCCGTCCGGCCGCAGGGCCGGCGCGCCCGGACCCTGCCGCGGCCGGAGGCGCTACGCGCGTGGACTAGCGGCCTTCGGCCGCCCAGAGGCTCACGTACTGGATCGAGCGCATCAGGATAGACGGGTTGTCTCGCGACGGGACAAAACCCCAGCTCTGCCAGTAGCGCTCGGCCTCGGCGTCGATCGCCCGCACCACCACCGCGCAGCCGGCGACGATGCCTGCGCCGGCGACGCAGCGACGAAGCACGTCCTTGACTAGACCGCTGCCGATGCCTTGTCCTGCATAGCGATGGTCGACGGCGAGTTGTCCAATCAGCAGCGCGCTTCGAGCGGGCCGAACCCGGTCGGGTTCGATGGTGCGGATGCGAGGAAACCGGCGCTTCACGCGCCGCCCTCCGCGAACCGCCAGACGGGGATGCCGAGCCGACGGGCCTTGTCGGCAAGGTTGTCGGTGATGCCGGAGCCGGGAAAGACGATCAGGCCGTAGGGCACCACCGAGAGAAGCTGGTCGTTGCGGCGGAACGGAGCGGCCTTGGCGTGACGGTTCCAGTCCGGCTTGAAGGCGATCTGGGTGACCTTCCGGTTCTCGGCCCAGCAGGCGGCGATGCGTTCGGCGCCGCGGGGGCTGCCCCCGTGGAGCAGGACCATGTCGGGATGCTTCTCGCGGGCCTTGTCGAGCGCGTCCCAGATCCGGTCGTGATCGTTGCAGTCGAGGCCGCCGGCGAAGGCGATCTTGGTGCCGGCCGGGACGAGCACCTCGGTCTCGGCGAGGCGGCGGGCGGCGAGGAAATCGCGGGAGTCGATCACCGCCGCAGTCATCGCCTGGTGGGAGACCTTGGAGCCGGTGCGCGGCCGCCATGCCGATCCGGTT
>NZ_RZRQ01000607.1:0-1860 GCF_003997785.1 Mesorhizobium sp. M7D.F.Ca.US.004.01.2.1
GTTCGACCGGACTCGGCGCAAAGGCAGTGCCTTCTGAAGCGACCCCCTCTGTCGACTTCGCCGACATCTCCCCCTCGAGGGGGGAGATTGGCGCATAGCTTTCACCGTCGGCATAAATCCACGCCACGGCAGCACCGACAGCAATGTCTACCCCCTCTTTGCCAGTGACGTCGCGCAAGACGCCGCTGGCCGGCGCGTCGATCTCCATCGCCGCCTTGTCGGTTTCGATCTCGAACAGCACATCGCCCTTCTTGACGTGCGCGCCTTCCTCGGCAAACCAGCGTGAGATCTGTCCGGTCGCCATGTCCATGTCGACCTTGGGAAGAATGACTTCGGTCGGCATGGGCTAGCGGACCCCTTTCACAAGGTCGCGCGCGGCGGTGATGATGTCGGGAATTTGCGGCACCGTCGCTTTCTCGAGTTCCGGATTGTAGGGGATCGGCGTTTCGGCGCCGCCCAGCCGCACGATCGGCGCATCGAGATAGTCGAACGCTTCGCTCTCGGCGATCATGGCGCTGACTTCGGCGCCGATGCCCAGCGTCTTGACCGCTTCGTAGACGCACATCAGCCGCGACGTCTTCTTGACGCTGTCGATGACCGTCTGCTTGTCCATCGGCCGGATCGTTCGCAGATCGACGACTTCGACATCGATGCCTTCGCTCTCCAGCACGGCTGCGGCGTCGAGCGCCTTCTGCACCATGATCGAGGTGGCGACGATGGTCAGGTCGCGGCCCTTGCGGCGGATATCTGCCTTGCCGATCGGCACGGTGTAATAGCCTTCGGGCACCGGGCCCTTCATCTTGTAGAGCAGCTTGTGCTCGAAGATCATCACCGGATCGGGATCGGCGACCGCCGCCAAAAGCATGCCCTTGGCATCATAGGGCGTCGCCGGCTGGATGACTTTCAGACCCGGCACGTGGCCGAGCCAGGCCTCCAGGCTCTGGCTGTGCTGGGCCGCCGCACCGGTGCCGGAACCGGCGGGAAAGCGCATCACCACCGGAACCGAAACCTCGCCGCCCAGCATGAAGCGCATCTTGGCCGCCTGGTTGACGATCTGCTCCATGGCCAGCGTTGCGAAATCGGAAAACTGGAATTCGAAGATCGGCCGCATGCCGGTGAGCGCGGCACCGACGGCGACGCCCGCCCCGCCCAGTTCCGAAATCGGCGTGTCGATCACCCGCTCGGTACCGAAACGCTCGACCAGATCGCCGGTCACCTGGAAGGCGCCGCCATAGACGCCGATATCCTCACCCATCAGGAAGACGCGTTCGTCCATGTCCATGGCGATCGACATGGCCTCCTGGATCGCCTGGGCGTAGCTCAGTTCACGCACCATCGCGTCCATCACGCCTGCTCCGTATAGACATAATTGCCGGTGTCGCGAACGTCAGGCGACGGGCTCGCCTTGGCGAACTCGATGCCGTCGGCGATCTCTTGCGCCACGGCGTCGCGAATGGCCTCGATGCCCTTGTTGTCGATGAACCCGAATTCCCTGAGCTCGCTTTCAAACAGGGTGATCGGGTCGCGGTTCGACATCCAGTCCTCGATCTCCTCCTTGGTGCGATAGCGATTGCGGTCGCTCTTGGAATGGCCGCGATGGCGATAGGTCTTGGACTCGATCAGCGTCGGCCCCTCACCCGCGCGGGCTCGGGCGACGGCCTGATGCGACGCCTCGGCGACCTCGGAGAAGATGTTGCCGTTGACGATGACGCCCGGCATCGAATAGGCGGCGGCGCGTTCGGCGATGTTCTTGACGGCGGTCGAGCGGGCCGTCGATGTCGACATGCCGTAGCCGTTGTTCTCGCACACGAAGATCACCGGCAGCTTCCAGATCGCGGCCATGTTCAGCGCCTCGTGGAA
>NZ_RZRQ01000608.1:0-1825 GCF_003997785.1 Mesorhizobium sp. M7D.F.Ca.US.004.01.2.1
GGCCTGAACGGTGCGTTCTCGAACGCAGGTTCAGTGGTCGTGGCCCACTACGCCGGTATCACCGTCGCGCAAATGAACGACCTTCGGTCGAAAATGCGCGCCGCCGGTGGCACCGTCAAAGTCGCGAAGAACCGTCTCGCCAAAATCGCTCTTCAGGGCACGGACTCCGCATCGATCATCGAGCTGTTCAAGGGACAGACGCTGATTGCTTATTCGGAGGATCCGATTGCGGCGCCGAAGGTCGCGTCCGATTTCGCCAAGGGAAATGACAAGCTCGTCATTCTCGGCGGCGCAATGGGCACCACCTCGCTCAACGCCGACGGTGTGAAGGCACTCGCCACACTTCCGTCGCTCGATGAGCTGCGCGCCAGGCTGGTTGGCATGATCGCCACGCCGGCAACCCGGATCGCCCAGATCGTCAATGCGCCAGCGGCCTCGGTCGCGCGCGTCATCGGCGCTTACGCCCGGAAGGACGAGGCGGCATGAGGCCGTTCCTCGCTATCACAAACACACGTTCGAACCTTATGAAGGAATACAACAATGGCTGATCTCGCAAAGATCGTAGACGACCTTTCGAAGCTGACCGTCCTCGAGGCGGCCGAGCTGTCGAAGCTTCTGGAAGAAAAGTGGGGCGTTTCCGCCGCTGCTCCGGTGGCTGTTGCCGCCGCTGGCGGTGGTGCGGCCGCTGCTGCTCCGGTCGAGGAAAAGACGGAATTCGACGTCGTCCTCACCGAGGCAGGCGCTCAGAAGATCAACGTCATCAAGGAAGTCCGCGCCATCACCGGTCTTGGCCTCAAGGAAGCCAAGGATCTGGTCGAAGCGGCTCCGAAGCCGGTCAAGGAAGCCGTTTCCAAGGCCGACGCTGACAAGTTCAAGGCCCAGCTGGAAGCAGCCGGCGCCAAGGTCGAACTGAAGTAAGCGTAAAAGCGGCGGGCGGCCTCGCGCCGTCCGCCACTCCCTTCGCTGGAAGGGAGCACGCGCAGCGCGAGACGTACGAGAACCTCTTTCCTGAGGGCCGAAAACCGGCCTTCAGGAAACGGGTTTTCTCCCGTTCTAGCCGGCCGCCGACAGGCGCCGGGAAAACAGACAGAGGGTTGCCGCCAAGGTGGCCCAGCATGCAAGGCGAGCCGCGGCGAGGCTCGTCCCGAGTTTAGAGCTAAGGAGCGACGATGGCCCAGACCCAGACTTTCAATGGCCGCAGACGCGTACGCAAGTTCTTCGGAAAGATCCCGGAAGTTGCGGAGATGCCGAACCTGATCGAGGTTCAGAAGGCATCCTATGACCAGTTCCTGATGGTGGCGGAGCCCAAGGGTGGGCGTCCGGACGAGGGACTGCAGGCCGTTTTCAAGTCGGTCTTCCCGATCTCCGATTTTTCCGGCTCCTCGATGTTGGAGTTCGTGAAGTACGAGTTCGAAGGACCGAAATTCGACGTTGACGAATGCCGTCAGCGCGACCTCACCTATGCCGCGCCGCTTAAGGTGACGCTGCGCCTCATCGTGTTCGATATCGACGAGGATACCGGCGCCAAGTCCATCAAGGACATCAAGGAGCAGGACGTCTACATGGGCGACATGCCGCTCATGACCTTGAACGGTACCTTCATCGTCAACGGCACCGAGCGCGTCATCGTTTCGCAGATGCACCGTTCGCCGGGCGTCTTCTTCGACCATGACAAGGGCAAGTCGCACTCGTCGGGCAAGCTTCTGTTTGCCGCGCGCGTCATTCCCTATCGCGGTTCGTGGCTCGACATCGAGTTCGATTCCAAGGACGTCGTGCACGCCCGCATCGATCGTCGCCGCAAGATTCCGGTGACGTCGCTGCTGCT
>NZ_RZRQ01000609.1:0-1818 GCF_003997785.1 Mesorhizobium sp. M7D.F.Ca.US.004.01.2.1
AGGTTGGATTGCCCCGAATTGCTCTTCGCAATTCGGATGGCAATCCGGGTGAGGGGGCAGCGCCCTTCAGTACCAGCTAGGCGGTCGCACCCCTGTTCCAGCCCCGACCCCGGTCGCCGAACATCACATAGCCGGCGTCGGTGACCGCAACCGTGTCCTCCAGCTTGATGAAGCCGCGCGTCGGATGAAGCATGGTTGTCTCCACCGACAGCACCATGTTCTTCTCCAGCGGCTTTGCCGCATAAGTGCCTTCATAGGTGACCGGATGGTTGGTCATCAGGAACGGCGCTTCATGCGTGATCAGGCCCATGCCATGGGCGAAGAAATCCGTGTAGGCCGCGACCTTCGAGGCTTTCAGCACGCCCTCCGCGTGCGAAATCATGTCGCCTCCCAGCGTACCGGCCTTGACCTTGGAGAAGGCTGCCTGCTGCACCGTTTCGACCTCGGCCAGCAGATCTTCGAGTTCGGCATCCGGTTCGCCGAGAATCCCCATCCGGCAGAGGTCGCCGATATAGCCGTGATAGTTGCCGCCGGAATCGATCGACAGCACCTCGCCTTGCTTCCACGCCTGCGGTGAGGCGGCGCGGTTGTGGCTGGAACCCAGCGTCAGCAGGCAATATTCGAAATGGATGCCGCGATTGGTTTCCTCGCGCCGCAGCCGCTCGATGATCTCGCTCTTGGTCGTGCCTTCGCGTGCCCCGGCAATGGTCGCCAGCATGGAATCCGTGATCAGTTCGGAGGCGGTGCGCAGTTTCTCCAGCTCGGCATCGGTCTTGATGGCGCGCATGTTCTCAAGCATGCCGGTCGCATCGATCAGTCTGGCGTCCGGCAACGCCTTGCGGATCAGCGTATAGGCGTCCGACGGCAGGAAGCCGGGCTCGATGCCGATGCGGGCGCCCGCCTTGCCAATCTTCTGCAGATGCTCGACGGCGAGGTTGGCAGCGTCGAGCGTGCCCCAGCAGGCGGCGTGCAGTGTCGGCGTCCAGAACGGGTTGTTCTGATGCTCGCCGCCTTCCATGCGGTTGCCGATATAGGCGGCATGGTCCGGCCCGCCCTTTTCGTACACGACGATCGGCAGGTAACGGCTGTGGCCGATCGCATCCATGGCGGCAAAGAAGATGAACTTGTAGCCGCCCAGCAGGTATTGCGTGTTGTGCTTGGAGGTGGCGAGCAGCACATCGATGCCCGCCTCCTCCATCAGCCGGTCAACCCTTGCCTCGTCGAACGGGATAATGCCGACGGCATTCTTGCCCGGAGCAATGTTCATCTTTTCTCTCCCTGAATTGCCTGGGATCGCCGGCTGTTCTGCTCCCGATCCCTTGGCTATGGCTCAAACCTGCACCATTTTGCCTATTCTGGTCCAGCCAGAAATAGGAAAAGCAGCATCGCTCGATGTCACCATATCGTCATCCGTCGCATATCGGATCAATCTGGTCCTACCAGGCTGATCGAATTGAGCCACTTCCTTCAAACTGGTCCAGCGGACGAAAATTTCAAAGCCAAGCAAGGATGCGCCAATTCCGTCTCTGGCGAAACCCTCGGCAAGGCTCATAATCGCCGCCGCAAGGATGCCGGCGGGCTTGCCGGCGTCTGAGGGGTATTGGCGCACCCGACCGGGTCGCGGAGAGGACGGAGTTCGACCATGTCAGATTTCACGATTTCCAGACGCACGATGCTGGCAGGCTCGGCAATGCTGCTGGCCTCCACCGCCATGCCGACTTCGGGCTGGGCGCAGACGCCGAAGAAGGGCGGGCGCCTGGTGCTTGCCGCCGATTCCGAACCACGCAACCTCAATCCGGCGATCGTCGCCTCCAACGG
>NZ_RZRQ01000060.1:0-22845 GCF_003997785.1 Mesorhizobium sp. M7D.F.Ca.US.004.01.2.1
GTGCAACGCCTAGGCCAAAAAATGTAATTAAGCAACAGAATAATCTGCTTGCAAGCCTTCAAATCATCGATAATGTAGGAAAGTCACATAAATCTTCTGCTCCGGCAACGAAGAGGCGCGCAGGCGCAAAATCAAAATGGGAGAGATCAAATGAGCCTTGCAAAATGGACTGTCGGCCTGATGGCCGGAATGAGCATGCTGGCAATTGCGGCGCAGGCGAATGCGGGCGAGGTGCGCGTCACCGTCGCCGAGTACAGCGCCAAGACTGCTCCCTATTTCGCCGACGTCAAGAAGGAATTCGAGGCGGCCAATCCCGGCATCACCGTCAAGTTCGAAGTGGTGCCGTGGGATGTGCTGCTGCAGAAGCTGACCACCGACATCACCGCCGGCACCAATGCCGATCTGTCGATCATCGGCACGCGCTGGCTGATCGACTTTGTCCAGCAGGATGTCGCCGAGCCGCTCGACAGCTACATCAAGCCCGACTTCAAGGACCGCTTCATCGACACCTTCCTGTCGCCCTCGATCATGGAGGGCAAGACCTACGGCCTGCCGATCGCGGCCTCGGCGCGCGCCATGTACTACAACAAGGAGCTGTTCGAGAAAGCCGGCATCGCCAAGCCGCCGGCAACCTGGACCGAGCTGCAGGACGATGCGCGCAAGATCAAGGCGCTGGGCTCCGGCACCTTTGGTTTCGGCCTGCAGGGCAAGGAGATCGAGACCGACGTGTACTACTACTATGCGATGTGGTCCCAGGGCACCGAGATCCTCAACAAGGACGGCACCTCCGGCCTCGGCACGCCCGGCGCGCTTGAAGCGGCCAAGCTCTACAAGTCGATGATCGACGAAGGCCTCACCGAGCCGGGCGTCACGTCCAACAACCGCGAGGATGTGCAGAACCTGTTCAAGCAGGGCAAGGTTGGCATGATGATCACCGCACCGTTCCTGTCCAACCAGATCAAGGACGAGGCGCCGAACCTGAAATACGGCGTGGCGGCCATTCCCGCCGGGCCGACCGGCGCGCGCGGTACCTACGGCGTGACCGATTCCATCATCATGTTCAAGAACTCCAAGAACAAGGACGAGGCCTGGAAGCTGCTCGATTTCCTGTTCACCACCGAACAGCGCGCCAAGTTCACGCAGGGCGAAGGTTTCCTGCCGGTGAACAAGGAAGAGGCCAAGATGGACTACTATGTGAACAATGCTGATCTGGCGGCGTTCACCGCGCTGCTGCCCGACGCCCGCTTCGCGCCGGTCATCCCCGGCTGGGAGGAGGTCGCCCAGATCACCTCCGACGCCATGCAGAAGATCTATCTCGGCGGCGATCCCGAGGCAGGCTTGAAAGACGCAGCCGCCAAGGCCAACGCGGTGCTGAAGAAATAGGGCGTATCTCCCTGCGCCCGTGGCGCGCCCCAGACTCAGGCGGGGCGCGCCACCCCTTGGTTTCCCGCCTGGTGCGGTGGATCCGAAATTCGCATAGAAACTTCTGATCCACGCGCGTGGATCGGTTCACCGTTTGGTGAAACGGCGAACCGATCCAACTCTTTATTTTAACGCAATTCCGAACGGAAAACCGCGCCACACTTTTCCTGGAATTGCTCTAGGCGCAGGCCAGCCGATGCAAAACCGTTTCTTGCCCTATCTTCTGACCTTACCCAGCCTGTTCCTGGCGGCGATCGTCATCTTCTGGCCGGTCTGGGATCTGATCCAGATCTCGACGCACGATGTCAGCCGCTTCGGCCAGCTTCGCGACTTCAACGACTTTGCCAATTTCGGGGCACTCGCTGCCGATCCCGATTTCATGGCCGCGCTCTGGCGCACCGGCCAGTGGACGGTGATGGTCGTCGGCGGCGCGCTGCTTTTGTCGATCCCGGTGGCGATGATCCTCAACACCGACTTCTATGGCCGCGGTATTGCCCGCGTCATCATCATGTTGCCCTGGGCGGTGTCGCTGACCATGACCGCGGTGGTCTGGCGCTGGGCGCTGAGTGGTGAAAGCGGCATGCTGAATTCGGCGCTGATCGGCCTCGGCATCATCGACCACAACATCCAGTGGCTGGCGAGCGCCGAAACCGCCTTTCCCATGCAGGTGCTGATCGGCATCCTGGTGACGGTGCCGTTCACGACAACGATCTTCCTCGGCGGGCTGTCGTCGATCCCGGATGACCTATACGAGGCGGCGGCGCTCGAAGGAGCGACACCGCTGCAGCAGTTCCGCGAAATCACCTTTCCACTGCTGAAGCCGTTCATCAACATCGCCATCGTGCTCAACACCATCTACGTGTTCAATTCCTTCCCGATCATCTGGGTGATGACGCAGGGCGGGCCGGCCAATTCGACCGACATCCTGGTCACCCACCTCTACAAGCTCGCCTTCCGCATCGGCAAGCTGGGCGAAGCATCGGCGGTGTCGCTGGTGATGTTCGCCATATTGCTCATCTTCACCATGATCTATGTGCGGCTGGCGATGCGGGAGCAGCGCGCATGACAAGTAAACTCAAACGCACCGTCATTGCCTGGCTGCTGCTGGCGCCACTGATCGTGGTGACGCTCTTTCCGTTCGCGGTGATGTTCCTGACCGCGGTCAAGCCGAGACAGGAAGTGCTGTCGCCGACCTGGTGGCCGAGCGAATTCCGCTGGGCCAACTTCTCCGACATGTGGGTGGCGACCGGCTTTGGCCAGGCGCTGCTCAATTCGCTCTACGTGTCGGTGATCGCCACCGTCGGCGCCATCCTGATCTCGGTTCCGGCGGCCTATGCCATGTCGCGCTTCCGCTTTGCCGGCTACGGCGCCTTGCGCCAGTTCCTGCTGATTTCGCAGATGATCTCGCCGATCGTGCTGGTGCTCGGCCTGTTCCGGCTGATGGCCGCCTGGGGCCTGGTCGAGAGCACGACGGCGCTCGGCTTCATCTACATGGCCTTCAACGTCGCCTTCACGGTGTGGATGCTGCAGAGCTATTTCGACACCATCCCGCGCGATCTCGAGGAGGCGGCCTGGATGGAAGGCGCCGGCCGCTGGCTGACCTTGCGCAAGGTGTTCCTGCCGCTCTGCCTGCCGGCGATCGCGGTCACCGCGATCTTCACCTTCATCAATGCCTGGAACGAATTCGTCGTCGCGCTCACCATGCTGCGCAGCCAGGAAAGCTACACGCTGCCGATCCAGGTGTTTTCGCTGGTCGCCGGCCGCTATACCATCGAATGGCACCACGTCATGGCGGCCACGCTGCTGGCGACCTTGCCGGTGGCCATCCTGTTCATCTGGCTGCAGCGCTACCTCGTCAGGGGCCTGGCGCTCGGGGCGGTCAAATAGCCGCCACCATCCACGGAGCTTTCATGCGCATCTTCACCGCCTCGCTGGCGACGGAAACCAACACCTTCTCGCCGGTGCCGACCGATAGGGCCTCGTTCGAGATGGCCTTCTATGCTGGGCCCGGCAAACATCCGGAAACACCGACTTTGTGCTCGTCGCCGATGGTTGCCCTGCGCCGGCGGGCGGTCGCCGAAGGCCTTGATGTCATCGAGGGCACCGCCACCTGGGCCGAGCCCGGCGGGTTGGTGCAGCGGCAGACCTACGAGGCGCTGCGCGACGAGATTCTCGGCCAGCTCAACGCAGCGCTGCCGGTCGATGCTGTCATCCTCGGCCTGCATGGCGCGATGGTGGCGCAAGGCTATGACGATTGCGAAGGCGACCTGCTCGAACGGGTCCGCGCAATGGTTGGGCCGGAGGTGGTGATCGCCGTGGAACTCGATCCGCACAGCCATCTGACACCGAAGCGCGTGACGGCCTCTGACATCCTCGCCTACTTCCTCGAATTTCCGCACACCGATTTCTACGAGCGCGGCGAACATGTCGTCGAGCTTGGCCTTGCCGCGGCGCGCGGTGAGATCAAGCCGGTCATCTCGACGTTCGATTGCCGCATGATCCAGGTGCTGCCGACCAGCCGCGAGCCGATGCGGTCCTTCGTCGACCGCATCAAGGCGCTGCACGGCAAGGACGGCGTGCTGTCGGTCTCGGTCATCCACGGCTTCATGGCGGCCGACGTGGCCGAGATGGGCACGCGTATCCTGGTCGTCACCGACAATGACAAGGCCAAGGGCGATGCGTTGGCGGAACGGCTGGGGCGGGAACTCTACGCGCTGCGCGAAAAGACGGCGATGACCATGCTGAGCGCCGCCGACGGCATCGACCGGGCGCTGGCCGTGCGCGCCGAAAATCCGGGCAAGCCGGTGGTCATCGCCGATATCTGGGACAATCCCGGCGGCGGTGTGCCGGGCGACGGCACCTTCGTGCTGCGCCAGATGCTGGCGCGTGGCCTGGACAAATTCGGTGTGGCGACGATCTGGGATCCGATCGCGGTCACCTTCTGCCTGGCGGCGGGCGAGGGCGCGGTCATCGACCTGCGCTTCGGCGGCAAGGCCGGGCCGCAGGCCGGCGAGCCGATCGACGCGCGCGTGCGCGTGCTGAAGGCGGTTGCGGAGGGTTGGCAAAGTTTCGGGCCAAGCCGGGTGACGCTGGGGCCGACGGCGCTGGTCCGCCTCGAAGGCACCGAGGTCGACATCATCCTCAACACCAATCGCACGCAGACCTTCGAGCCGGATATCTTTTCCAATATCGGCGTTGACCCACTGGCCAAGGACATGCTGCTGATCAAGTCGACCAATCATTTCTACGCCGGCTTCGAGCCGATCGCCGCCGAGATCATCTATGTCTCGGCGCCGAGTTCGTATCCAAGCAATCCGGCGGTGACCAACTACACCAAGCTTACGCGGCCGATCTGGCCGCGGGTGGCTGATCCTTGGAAGAGTGACGCTGGCATTCTCCCCCCTTGAGGGGGAGATGTCGCCGAAGGCGACAGAGGGGGTCGTCTTTCGTGGAGTGCCAACTTTCTTCTGTCGCAGGAGGCCGAGTCCGGTCGGACCGACCTCCTCTGGCCGCTTCGCGGCCATCTCCCCCTCGAGGGGGGAGAGTGTGCAGCGCTATACCAGTCCGCGCTTGGCCATCATCGCTTCGGGCGAAGGCATCTTGCCACGGAAAGCCGTGTAGAGCTCTTCCGGGTCCTTCGAGCCGCCGGCGGCGTAGATGTTCTTGCGCAACCGCTCGGCGAGCGCCGGGTTGAAGGGGTCGCCGGTCTCCTCAAAGGCGGCGAAGGCATCGGCGTCGAGCACTTCCGACCACATGTACGAGTAATAGCCGGCCGAATAGCCGTCGCCGGAAAAGACATGGCCGAAATGCGGGGTGCGGTGGCGCATGGCGATGGTGTCAGGCATGTGCAGCGTCGCAAGCGTTTCGGCTTCGAAACGAAGCGGCGCTTCCGGTGCATCCGGTCGGGCGTGATAGGCCATGTCGATCAGCGCCGAGGCGGTGAATTCGACCGTGGCGAAGCCGGCGCCGAACGTGCGCGCCGCCAGCATCTTGTCGAGCAGCGCCTTCGGCATCGGCTTGCCGGTCTTCACGTGCAAAGCGTGCTTTTCCAGCACCGCCGGCACCGTCAGCCAATGCTCGTAGAGCTGCGAGGGCAGTTCGACGAAATCGCGGCTGACCGAGGTGCCCGCGACCGACGGCCAGGTGACGTCGGTCAGCATGCCGTGCAAAGCATGGCCGAACTCGTGGAACAGCGTCTTCGCCTCGTCGACCGAGAGCAGAGCCGGCTCGCCAACCGGCGGCTTGGCGAAGTTCATGATGTTGTAGATCACCGGTTTCGAGCCGTGGCCGAGCCTATAGCCGGACTGCAGCGCGCTCATCCAGGCACCGGAGCGCTTTGATGGCCGCGCGAAATAGTCGGCGAGGAACAGGCCGCGCTCGCTGCCGTCGGCATTCTTCACCACGAACACACGCGCGTCGGGGTGCCAGGCCGCGATGCCTTTTTTCTCCTCGAAGGTGACGCCGAACAGCCGTGTCGCCACGTCGAAGCAGGCGTCGATGATCCGGTCGAGCTGCAAATAGGGTTTCAGTTCAGCCTCGTCGAAGGCGAATTTTTCCGCGCGCAGTTTCTCCTGGTAGAAGCGCCAGTCCCAGGCGGCGAATTTTTCGTTGCTGCCGGCTGCGGTGGCCAGGCGCTGCAGGTCGGTCTGGTCGGCGGCCGCCTTCTCCAGCGCTTTCTCCCACACCGGATCAAGCAGCGCGTGCACCGCCTTTGGTGTCTTGGCCATGGTGTCGTCGAGCTTCAGCGCGGCGAAGGAGGCGTAGCCGAGCAGCTTTGCCTTTTCGGCGCGCAGGCGCAGCATGTCGCGCACCACGGACGTGTTGTCGGTGGTGCCGCCATTCTGGCCGCGCATGGTGAAGGCGCGGAAGGCGATCTCGCGCAGGTCGCGGCGTTCAGAGAAGGTCGAGAACGGCTCATAGATCGAGCGCGACAGGGTGACGGCATAGCGACCCTTCTGGCCGCGCATCTCGGCGGCTTCGGCCATCGAGCTTTTCAGGAAATCCGGCAGACCGACAAGATCGGCATCGTCGAGGAACAGCGCCCAGTCGCTCTCGTCGGCCAGCACATTCTGGCCGAAGCTGGTGCCGAGCGAAGACAATTCCTCGCTGATCTTGGCCAGCCGCTTCTTACCGTCGGCGTCGAGTTTGGCGCCGGATCGGACAAAGCCCTTCCAGGTCTTTTCCAGGACCCGCAGCGTCTCGGCGTCGAGCTTCAGGCTCTCACGGCGCTGGTAGAGATCGTCGATGCGGGCAAACAGCCTCTCATTCATCGAAATCGCCGAGAAATGCCTGGACATTTTCGGCGAGATGTCGCGCTCCAGCGCCTGGATCGTGTCATTGGTGTAGGCGCCGGCGCGGCACCAGAAGATCGACGAGACGCGATCGAGTGCTTCGCCGCCGAGTTCCAGCGCGGCAAGCGTGTTCTCGATGGTCGGGGCATCCTTGTTGCCGGCGATCGCCTCGATCTCGGCCTCATGCGCCTTCAGCGCCGTGTCGAAGACCGGGGAGAAGTCGCCGTCGCCAATGCGGGTGAAATCCGGCAGGCCCAGCGGCCCTTTCCACGTGGTCAGCGGATGGGCGGCGAGGTCGACAGCTTTTGTGGAAGGCATGGACAGTCTTTCGCTGGAGAAGGCAGGGTGGGTCGCTACCGATGTAGGGCGCGGCCGGCGGACCCGCAATATCGCAGTTGGCCGATATCCGCCTCAGAAGCCGTCGCAGTTCTCGGCGATCGCGGCTTGCGAACTGGCGGTGATGCGATTGTCGGACACCGCGAAGGTTTCCTGCATCAGCATGTCGTTGTTGGGGAAATCGTAACAAGCGACCACCGTGGTGACGCCGCTTTCGCTCTTCTCGATCCGGTGCCGGATCGCAGCACCCGCAACAGCACCTTTCCATTCGTCGATCGAAGCGATGAATTCCTGCTTGCTTTGCACAATGCCGAGGTCGTCCAGCTTAATGCGGACATCATCGGAGAGCAGGTCGGACAGTTCGGTGCGGTCGGCGACCAGCAGAGCCGAATACCAGCGGCTGATGATGGCGCGATCATCGGCGCGGGCGGCAATGATCGCGACCAGCAGCGCGGCCGCCGTGAAAACGATCGACCGGATGTTCACCACCTTGCGCGCCGCTATGTTCATCCCAGCTCTGGCCGTTCGAAATCGCCGGTCTCCTTGTTCATCGTCCAGAGTTCACCGGTCGAAATGTCGAACCAGGCGCCGTGCAGCGACAGCCGCCCCTTGCCTTCGAGAATCGAGACGCAGGGAAAGGTCCTCAGATTGGCGATGGAATAACGGATCGAGATGCGCTCCAGCGCGGTCTGGCGCTCCGTCGCGGTCATGAAGGTGCTGGAGGACACGGTTTCGGCGGCAGGTGCGATCAGGCTCATCCACTTGCCGATGAAGTCGCCGGGCGACAGCGGTGCGGAATTGGTGTCGAGCGCGGCGCGGATGCCGCCGCAGCGGCCATGGCCCATGACGACGATACTCTTGACCTTGAGGCTCTGCACGGCGAATTCAAGCGCCGCCGAGGTCGAATGGAATTCGCCGTCCGGTGCGTAGGGCGGCACCAGATTGCCGACATTGCGCAGCACGAAGAGTTCGCCAGGCCCGGCGTCGAAGATCGCTTCGGGGGCCGCGCGGGAGTCGCAACAGGCGACGATCATTGTTTCGGGCGCCTGGCCTTCGCGGGCAAGCTCGCGATAGCGTCCGCTCTCGGTGAGATAGCGGCCATTCATGAAATTGCGGTAGCCGGCGAGAAGATGGTCGGGGAGATGGGACATGGGCGGCGTCTGGAGCCTTTCCGGGTTGGAGGCGGCAGCTCGTTGCGGTCAAAAGAGGCTCTAACGGTAAAAGCCCGTTGCGAGCAATGCAGAATTATGGGGGCTGGCTATAAATGCCATGCATCAGGCGCAGCCTTGGCCAATATTCTTACGCCCAAATGGCAACGGGAATGCCAAACCTGTCGCGGGCCGGCGGGTCGGGAAACGGCCGTGCCTCACCGCTGGCGATGCGACCGGCGATCAGCATCATTGCTGCTGCGTCAAGGAAGTCATCGGCGGCGGCACCGCGCGGCGGCGGCTGGTCGAGAAAGCGCATGTCGTAGCCATGCTGGCAGAGTAGCGCCTTGCGTTCCGCCATTCCGGCCGGGTTGATGCTGCCTTTGATTTTCTTCGGCAATTGCATGGCCTGGTCGCCGTTCAGCCGGCAGAAAGCGAGTTCCGGATGCGATTCGAACACGCGGCCGCGCAGATCGGGTCGCGCGATCAGCAGTGCGTCGATCTCGCGGATCTTGGCAAAAATGCCGAACGCCTGGATCGAAACGCCGCGCGGCGGGTCGGATGTGGTTTTGGCCACCTCGCTTGCCCTGATGTGCGCCGCATACCAGGCTTCGATGGTGGTGAAGTCGTTGGTGTCGGCATAGAGCGCGGCGCGGGACGGGATCGAGAAGACGCTGGATTGGCGTGCCCCAAGCAACGGCCGCACCAGCGCTTCCGGGCCGCGCCCGCCTTTGCTCGAAAACTCGGGCAGGCCGATCGGCATGTCGACGGCAACAACTGCGTCATCGGGGAGTGCCGCAAGCAGGGCGGCGAAGCCGGCAAAGACAGCAACGGAGGGTGCCGAACCAGAAGCGCGCCGCACGGCAATCCACCCGCCCTTGCAGCCGTCGACGCCGACAAGCACGATCTCGGCCGGTGTCACGCCCGGCGGTCCCGCCCCGGATGCGTGAGGTGGCGCAGCTGGACCATCGCCATCGGGTGCGACAGGCTCGGGGCATCGGTTTCGAGCTGCAGTTCGTCGCCGCCGCGCTTGGCCGTGCGCGCCAGGATTTCGTAGACCGCCGCGGTCGTCGATTGCAGCGCCTTGATCGCCGGTTGGCCTGACAGGATGCGTGCCAGGTAGACGGCTGCCGTCAGGTCGCCCAAACCATTCGGCGGCTTGTCGATCAGGCGGTGCTCGGCAAGCAGCGCCTGGCTGCCGTCGAGCAGCAGGTTGCCGGTGCCACCGGTCATCATCGACGGCGCCGAGGTGACCAGCATGGTCGATGGCCCGGCATGCAGCGCCGCCGCGATCACCGATTTCAGGTCGGGCAAGGGAGCGCCGGCCATCCATTCCAGCTCGTAGCGATTGGGGGTGGCAATGTCGGCGATCGGCATCAGCCGGTCGCGCATGGCGATGGCGGTTGGCTCGGGAACATAGAGGCCGCCCGAATCGCCCATCACCGGATCGCAGATATAGACGGCGTCAGGCGTCCTTGCCTTGACCGCGGCGACCAGCGAGGCGACGGCCTCGGCCTGGCCGGCCTCACCGAGATAGCCGGACAGCACAGCGCCGACCTCACCCAGCCATGGCGCGCGCTCGAGATCGGCCAGCAGCGCCTTGAACTGGTCGAGCGGCGGCACGATGCGCGTTGCGCGCCCATGGCCGGGATGCCAGGGCAGGATGACCGTCGGCACCGCCCAGACCGGGAAACCCAGCGTCTCCAGTGCGAACACAGCGGCACGGTTGCCGACCGAGCCGCGCGCGACATGGCTGGAAATGACGATGACCGCACGCGGCGCGTCGGTTTGTTCGGCGCTCATTGTTGCTTGATTCCTAACTGCCCCGGATGACGTAAAGCACAAGCCAGACCATCAGGCCCAGCGCCAGCAGCAGGCCGAGTGTCCGGCCAATGCGGGTGCCCCAGACTTCGATCGGATCGGCACGATCGGCATCGGCCGCGGTGACGTGATCGTGCAGGCCTTTCGTGGCCCGCGCCACAAACGAGTTGCCGGCCGGATCCGTCTCGCGCGCAACGCGCTCGAGGATACGGCGCGATTCCTTGTCGCTGTCCTGGCGTTCCGCCATGATGATGTCCCGTTTCGATCGAACCTTATCGCGTTCGCACAGCCAATCACAGGGCCTTGCAATGGCATCCAGCGTGCCAGCCAAACGGCTGCCGGTCGGGCGGTTTTCTTGCGCGCCGATTGTGGTAATGCTTCGCATGCAACTTCTACCGAGGGACCCCATCATGTTTGCCCAGCGCCTTGCCTCACCGTCCATGTTCCGCACGCTGCCCGCCTTCCTGATGATGGCGATCGTGCTGCCGCTGCTGGCCGGCTGCGGTTACAACACCATTCCGACGGCGGAGGAAAACGCCAAGGCGGCATGGAGCGAGGTGCTGAACCAGTATCAGCGCCGCGCCGACCTCATCCCCAACCTGGTCGAGACGGTCAAGGGCTATGCCTCGCACGAAAAGGACACGCTCGACGCGGTGGTCGAAGCCCGCGCCAAGGCAACGCAGATCACAGTGACGCCGGAAACGCTGAAGGATCCCGAAGCCCTCAAGAAGTTCCAGGATGCCCAGGCAGGGTTGACCAGCGCGCTGTCGCGGCTGATCGCGGTGTCGGAGGCCTATCCAGACCTCAAGGCCAATCAGAATTTCCTGGCACTGCAGGCGCAGCTCGAAGGCACCGAGAACCGCATCGCGGTGGCACGGCGCGACTATATCCAGGCGGTGCGGGACTACAATCTGACGCTGAAGACGTTCCCGTCGGTGCTGTGGGCGACATTCTGGTTCCGCAGCAACGAGCCCTTCGCCAATTTCACCGTCGATGAAGACAAGATGCAGCCGCCGAAGGTCGATTTCGGCACCAAGCAGGGCGGGTGATCGTCGGAGCCAAACGTCGTGATCTTTCAGGCCGATGAGGGGCGACGCGTCATTCGTCTTGTCGCCGTCGTGCTCCTCATCCTTGTGCTGCCGTTCTCGGCCCTCGCCGCCGATCTGCCGGCGCTGACCGGCCGTGTCGTCGACAATGCCGGTATCATTGATGCCGCGACCAAGGCGGCGCTAACGCAGAAGCTCGCCGACTTCGAGACAAAAGGTTCCGACCAGATCGTCGTCGCGACGATCTCAAGCCTCGATGGCGAGGAGATCGAGCCCTACGCCAACCGGCTGTTCCGCTTCTGGAAACTCGGCCAGGCGAAGGAAAACAACGGCGTCCTGCTGCTGGTTGCCCCGAACGACCGCAAGATGCGCATCGAGGTCGGCTACGGTCTGGAAGGCACGCTGACCGACCTGCACACCAAGCTGATCATCGAAAACGACATGGTGCCGGCCTTCCGCGCCGGCGATTTTTCAGGCGGCATCAGTAAGGCCGTCGACGACATGATCATGGTGCTGGAAGGCAATCCGGAGGAGCTGGAGGCGCGCGGCGAGCGCAACAAGCAGGCGCCCTTCAATTCCGACGACCTGTTCTTCGCCGTCTTCATCAGCATCTGGGCGATCATCTTCTTCGGCAGCATCGCGGTCTCCGTCCTGCCGCCGATCTTCGGCCAGAAGCTCGGTCCCGGCCGCTACCGCTGGCTCGGCATGACCTTCGAACCGAGCCGGCGATCCTCCGGCGGCGGCTGGTCGTCGGGAAGTTCCGGCGGCGGCTGGTCTTCGGGTGGCGGCGGTGGCGGCTTTTCCGGCGGTGGCGGCTCGTCCGGCGGCGGCGGCTCGTCGGGAAGCTGGTGACGGCATGACGATACGCACCATCAGACTGTCGAGACCCGGCCGTTTCGCTCCTGCTGTTGTGATGGCTGTGGCCGTGCTGTTCGCCTGCTTCTTGGCTTTTGCCGCCGACCTGCCCGCGCTGACCGGCCGTGTCGTCGACAATGCCGGCATCATCGATGCCGCGACCAAGGTGGCGCTGACGCAGAAGCTCGCCGACTTCGAGACGAAAGGCTCCGACCAGATCGTCGTCGCGACGATCCCCAGCCTCGACGGCGAGGAGATCGAGCCCTACGCCAACCGGCTGTTCCGCTTCTGGAAACTCGGCCAGGCCGGCGAAAACAACGGCGTGCTGCTGCTGGTGGCGAAGAACGACCGCAAGATGCGCATAGAGGTCGGCTATGGGCTGGAAGGCACGCTGACCGATCTGCACACCAAGCTGATCATCGAAAACGACATGGTGCCGGCCTTCCGCGCCGGCGATTTTTCAGGCGGCATAGCCAAGGCCGTCGACGATATGGTCATGGTGCTGGAAGGCAATCCGGAAGAACTGGAAGCGCGGGGCAAGCGCAATCCCGCCGATGACAGTACCTCCATCGCCCCCATCGTCGCGGTGTTCCTGATCGTGTGGGGGACATTGTTCTTCGGCGGCCTGGCGATGGCGTTCCTGCCGCCGATGTTCGGCACAAAGCTGTCGCCGGGCGTGTACAAATGGCTGGGCATGACGTTTCGTTACGGCCACGGGCCGGGCGGCGCCTGGGTATCGGGTTCGTCATCGGGCAGCGGCTGGTCGTCGGGGAGTTCCGGCGGCAGTTGGTCTTCGGGGTCAAGCAGCGGTGGCGGGTTTTCCGGCGGCGGCGGCTCATCGGGTGGTGGCGGTTCTTCAGGAGGCTGGTGAGACAAGATCATGGCAACACGACCGATCAGCCCGCAGGATCATGAGCGCATCGCCACCGCGATCCGCGCCGCCGAATCGAAAACCGACGGCGAAATCTACTGCGTCGTGGCGCATGCCAGCGACGGTTATTTCTTCCCGGCCGCCTTCATGGCGACCGTAGGCATGCTGATCGTCAGCCTGGCCGTCGGCTACGGGCTGGAGGCCTGGTGGCTGTCGATCCGGTTGCCGCACTTCGTCGTCGCCCAGCTCCTGGCGCTGGCCTGCGTGCTGGCCTTGTTGTGGGTGCTGCCTGGCCTGCGCATCCATCTGGTGCCGAGGCGGCTGCGCTATCAGGCGGCGCACGCCAATGCGATCAAGCAGTTCCTTGCCCGCAATGTCCACCGCACCATGGCGCGCACCGGTGTGCTGGTCTTCGTCTCGATCACTGAGCGCTATGCCGAAGTGGTCGCCGACTCGGGCATCGACGCCAAGGTCGGCCAGCATGTCTGGGATGGCGTCGTGCGCGATCTGACCGCGCATGCCGGCGCCGACCGGCTTGCAGACGGCTTCGTCAAGGCGATCGAGCAGGTGGGCGCGGTGCTCACCGAGCATTTCCCGGTCACGGCGGGCGACAGCAACGAGCTGGACGATCATCTCGTAGAGATTTGAGGCCTTTCCACAGAGGCGTCGAAGGCCTCTCACCGAGGCGATGATCGCCTGTGAGAAAGCGGTCGGCGGGGCGTCCGGACTCTTGCAATCGGGCGATGCGGGTTTATGGTTAACAAATCATGAATACGCTGACGATCGACATCCGGAAAGCCGACCCGCGCGATGCCAGTGCCATCGCCGAGGTGCATCTGGAGGCCTGGCGCGGCGCCTATTCCGGCATCATTCCGCACCGTACTCTGACATCGATGATCAACCGTCGTGGCGCCGACTGGTGGGCGAACGCGATTCGCCGCGCCGCCACGGTTCTGGTGGTCGAGATAGGCGGTAAGATCGCCGGCTATGCGACGATCGGCAAGAACCGCGCCCGTGAACTGCGCCAGCAGGGCGAAATCTACGAATTGTACCTGCGCCCGGAATATCAGGGCATCGGGCTTGGCAGCCGCCTGTTCGCGGCAGCCAGGGCGCGTCTGGCCGATCACGGGCTAAAAGGCATGGTGGTGTGGGCGCTGGAAGACAACCAGAACGCGCTTGCCTTCTATGCCGGCGCCGGCGGCCGCGATGTCGCCGAGGGCGTCGAGGTCTTCGAGCAGAAGGCGCTGAAGAAGGTCGCTTTCGTCTGGGAATGACAGACCGGCCTTTCGGCCCCCCGCGTCTTCCGATCGCACCAGCACCATTCGCCGCATTGCGCCGCGCGGCAGCGCCCGCTATCGATCTCTCATCAAAAGAGGGACAAAGCCATGCGCATCGAAGCCATAGCCATCGGAAAGAATCCGCCTGAGGACATCAACGTCATCATCGAGGTGCCGATCGGCGGCGAGCCGATCAAGTACGAGATGGACAAGGAAGCCGGCACGCTGTTCGTCGACCGCTTCCTGCACACCTCGATGCGCTACCCCGGCAATTACGGCTTCGTGCCGCACACGCTGTCGGGTGACGGCGATCCGATCGACGTGCTGGTCTGCAATACGCGCGCGCTGGTGCCCGGCTGCGTCATCAATGTCAGGCCGATCGGCGTGCTTGTGATGGAAGACAATGCCGGCCAGGACGAGAAGGTGATCGCCGTGCCGTCACCGAAGCTGACGCTGCGCTACGAAAACGTCACCGAATATACCCAACTGCCCGACATCACCCGCCAGCAGGTGCAGCACTTCTTCGAGCACTACAAGGATCTCGAGCCCGGCAAATGGGTCAAGATCGAAGGCTGGCACGATTCCAAATATGCCAAGAAGATGATCGTCGACGCGATCGAGCGGGCAAAGGCGGCTAAGTAGCGCTCAGTTATCGACCCGCCCAAAGGGCGGCACATTGCCGATGACGGTGTGCCGGTCCTTGCCGCAGGCGAAGGTGCGCGCCTTCTCGTCGGCGAGCTTGCGTGCCTGATCGTTGGCCTGTGGGTTGCCGGTGGCCAGCACCAGGCCAACGGTGCAGCCATCGCGGGCATCCATCTGTGCGACCTTGGCAACGAGCAGTACATCCGTCGATTTTTTCTCATCCTCGGGATTGCTGACCGTGCGGCGGTGGATGACCGCGAAGGGCACGGCCTTGTCGCCGGTCGTTTCGATGCGCCATTCGATCTTGCCACCGGATGAGTTGAAGGCGGAAAAACTCTCCCACGCTGACATCATGTCGTCGCCGGGCGGAAACCCGTAGAACAGCGACTCACGGTCGTCGTCATAGGCGATCAGCACGGGATAGCCGCGATAGCCGTAGCAGGCGAGATCGGCCCAGTCGCCGTCGCTTTCTCCGGCCTGCGCGTAGGTCACGCAGTCCTTCTTCGAGTCGAGATCGGTATAGGCGCTTGATATGTCGCCGGCATGGGCTGCCTGGCAGAGAACGGCGAGGGTGAGCGGAATCAGCAGGCTGCGCATCGCGGGCATCTCCGTTGGAGGCCATCGCAGCGTAGCGCCAAATGCTATTTCTTCAAGCTGGCTTCAATCAGCAGATCGGCGTTGCGTGCGACCGCCTGCGCCGGGCCGCCGAGCCCGAACAACTGGCCGCTGATATAGGCGCCCTCGATCAGCAGCAGCAGGCCGTCGCCCAGCGTGTCAGGGTCTTGCGCGCCCATCGCAACCGCCATGGCGCGCAGCCGGCGGCGCAGTTCCTGCTTGTTGGCCTCGCTGACCACGCGGGCCGGATGGCTGTGGTCGGGATATTCGACGGCCGCATTGGTCATGCCGCAGCCGCGATAGTCCGCCACTTGCGTGCGCTTGCCGATGCGGGTCAGGAACGCCTTGATCTGGGCGCGCGGGTCGCCGGGATGAGCGGCGACCGCCTCGTCGAAACGCTCCCAGTATTCGAGGTCGTATTGCCTGAGATAGGAAGCGGCCAGCTCATCCTTGGACGGAAAGCTGCGATAGAGGCTGGGCTTGGTGACGCCGGCGCGTTTGACGATCTCGTCGACGCCGATCGCCCTGATGCCGCGCCGGTAGAACAAGTCATACGCCACATCGAGGATCTTCTTGGCGGCTTTCGGCGGCGCCGACTCATGACCGTCGCTGATGGTCAGTTCAATATTTTTGTCCGTTGGCATCGCGTGACTCGATTGACAATGTTACCGATCGGTACGTATACATACTCCACCCTGCAACGTACCGGTCAGTAACATGATAGCTCAATCCCGCCCATTTGGCCAGCGCTACGCCTTCGTCGTGGTTGGCGTGATCTTCCTCTGCCTGCTGGTCGCGGCCGGCTTGCGCTCGGCGCCCGCCGTCATGATGCTGCCGCTGGAGAACAGTTTCGGCTGGCGGCGCGACGTCATCTCGCTGGCCGCCGGTGTCGGCATCCTGCTCTACGGTCTGACGGGGCCATTTGCCGCAGCCTTGATGGAGCGCATCGGACTGCGCCGCACGCTGCTGGCCTCGTTGGTGGTAATGTCGGGCTCTACCGCGCTCAGCCTGCTGATGACTAAGCCCTGGCACCTGTTCGTCACCTGGGGCGTGTTCTCGGGCATTGGTTCCGGCGCTGTCGCCAGCGTGCTTGGCGCCACCATCGTCAATCGCTGGTTCAAGACCAATCGCGGTCTTGTCATGGGATTGATGTCGGCCTCCAGCGCCTCCGGCATGCTGGTGTTCCTGCCGCTGATCGCCGCGTTGGCGCAGTCGGGCGGCTGGCAGCCGGTCGTCATTGCGGTCGCAATCGCCACTGCGGCTCTGATACCGCTGGTCTGGCTGCTGGTGCCGGAGCGGCCGGCTTCGATCGGCATGGTGCGCTACGGCGCCGAGGCCGACGACGTGCCGCCGACATCGCCAGCGTCGCAAGGCAATTTCCTCGCGCACACGCTCAACACGCTGCGCCGCGCCGCCGGCACAAGGGTGTTCTGGTATCTGTTCGCCACCTTCTTCGTCTGCGGCTTCACCACCAACGGCCTGGTCGGCACCCATCTGATCGCATTTTGCGGCGACATGGGCATTGGCGAGGTTCAGGCTGCCGGCCTGCTGTCGATGATGGGCATCTTCGACCTGATCGGCACGACATTGTCGGGCTGGCTTACCGACCGCTACGACCCGCGCAAGCTGCTCGGCGTCTATTACGGCATCCGTGGCCTGTCGCTGATCTATCTGCCCTATTCCGGCTTCTCGGCGACCAGCCTGATCATCTTCGCCGTGCTCTACGGCCTCGACTGGATCGCCACCGTGCCGCCGACGCTGAGGCTTGCCAATGAGGCGTTCGGCGATCGCAGCGGGCCGATCGTGTTCGGCTGGATCGTCGCCGGCCACCAGATCGGTGCGGCCACCGCCGCCGCCTTTGGTGGCACCATGCGCGAGTTGCAGGGCAATTACGAACTGGCCTTCCTGATTGCCGGCATGACGGCGATTGCCGCGGCGTGTATCTCGCTGCTGATCAACACCAGCCGTCCCGCCTTCGATCCCGAGCCCCAGGCCGCCTAGCCGGGGCCGGCCTTGCCGGTGCGTTGTCAGAAAAACTTCATCATCCCGAGATGCGCCTGAAACATTGACGCTGGACCTTGGTGGCACCGTTCAAGCCATCCAGGAGACAGCCGTGAACAAGCTCTCGATGACCCGCCGCGCCTTCGTCACCTCCGCCAGCGCCGCCGGCCTGGTTGGCGTCTCGAGCCTGGCGCTGCCCTATTATTCGCGCGCCAGTCAGCGGCCGGCCTTCACCCATGGCGTCCAGTCAGGCGATGTCGATGCAACCAGCGGCATGGTGTGGACGCGCACCGACCGCCCATCGCGCGTCATGTTCGAGGTGTCGTCGACTGAGAATTTCGCCAATGCGACACGCCTAGCACCGCTCGATACCTCGCCGGCCAGCGATTACACGGTCAAGCGGCTGCTCACCGACCTCGCTTCCGATCAGGACATCTTCTACCGCATGACGGCTGCCGACCTCGCCGACATCAACGCCGTTTCCGAGCCGATCACAGGTCGCTTCAGGACGGCGCCGGCTTCGAAGCGCGACGTCCGCTTTGCCTGGTCTGGCGACACCGCGGGACAGGGCTGGGGCATCGACGAGACCGGCATGAAGACCTACGCCACCATCGGCAAGCACACGCCCGACTTCTTCCTGCATTCTGGCGACA
The DNA here is from genome assembly GCF_003997785.1 of Mesorhizobium sp. M7D.F.Ca.US.004.01.2.1. Taxonomy (NCBI): domain Bacteria; kingdom Pseudomonadati; phylum Pseudomonadota; class Alphaproteobacteria; order Hyphomicrobiales; family Phyllobacteriaceae; genus Mesorhizobium; species Mesorhizobium sp. M7D.F.Ca.US.004.01.2.1. The sequence goes on from NZ_RZRQ01000060.1 coordinate 17,979, forward strand.
CCATCTATGCCGACGGCGCCATGAAGGACGAGGTCGACCTGCCCGGCGGCGGCAAGTGGAAGAACGTCGTGCTGATCGACGGCAAGCGCAAGGTCGCCGAGACGCTGGACGAATACCGGGACCAGTGGAAATACAACATGATGGACAGGAACGTGCTCGGCCTGAGCGCCATCTGCCCGACCTTCTACCAGTGGGACGACCACGAGGTGCTCAACAACTGGTCGGACTCGAAGGACCTCAGCGCCGACAATCGCTACACGGAGAAATCCATCCACGTGCTGGCGGCCCGTGCGGCGCGCGCCTTCCATGAAATGACGACGATCCGCTACGAACCCTCGGAGCCCGGCCGCGTCTATCGCAAGATTGCCTATGGGCCGCTGCTCGACGTGTTCTTCCTCGACATGCGCTCCTATCGCGGGCCCAACGGTCCGGACATGCAAGATGAGATGACGCCGCAATCGCGCATGCTGGGCGAACAGCAGACGAAATGGCTGAAGCGCGAACTGGCGAATTCGAAGGCGACCTGGAAAATCATCGCCGCCGACATGCCGCTCGGCCTCGTCGTCTGGGACGATGGTACCAAGAAGGTCGGCGCCGAAGCGGTCAGCAATGGCGATAATGGCCTGCCAAAAGGGCGCGAGCTCGAGATCGCCGACCTGCTGCGCTTCATCAAGAATGCCGGCATCAGCAACACCGTCTGGCTGACCGCCGATGTGCATTACACGGCCGCGCACTACTACAACCCGGACAAGGCGCAGTTCCAGGAGTTCAACCCGTTCTGGGAATTCGTCTCAGGCCCGATCCACGCCGGCACGTTCGGTCCCAACGATTTCGACATGACGTTCGGCCCGGAGCTGAAGTTCATCAAGGCGCCGAGCGCCGAGCAAGGCCAGAACCTGCCGCCATCGGCTGGCCTGCAATTCTTCGGGCTGGTCGATATCAACGGCGCCAGCGAGCAGATGACCGTGCGGCTGATGGACCGCGACGACAACGAGCTCTACAAGGTGACGCTCGACCCGGTGCGGTCGGCGTAAGCGCGGTCGGTTGGAAAAGCGTGTCGCGCGCGCCATGCGCGCGGCATCTTAGTCCGGATAGCAGACCATCGGAATGTTCGGCCACACGGCACTGTCGCAGTTGGCGCTGACCTGCCGCTGCTTGAAGGCGGCGCTGACCGGGCCGGTCACCATCGGGTCGACGCCATCGGGTGCATCGGCAAAGGTCTGTTCGGCCGTCTGCGTGTCGGACTGCGCAACAGGGCGCACCTCGCGCAGCGACGCGGCCGACTGGGCGGCGTTGGCCGCCAGCAGGACGGCGAAGGCCGCAGACGCGATGAGCGGCCAAAATCGGTTGAGTTTATCGGTCATGACGTTCGAACTGCCCGGGCCCCGAAAGGTTCCCGCCTTGGTTAACAAAATCATCTCACACGCAGATGCTTAAGATTTGATGAGTATTTGGTGTCGCGCTTCCTCTTTCGCAACTGCGAAAAACCCTGTATGAGCCGCGCAACCGAAAGAGGCAGCGCCTTTTGGCCTGCTGCCTGCAACGCTTCCGAGACCAGAACATGAAAATCCGTAATATCGCGATCATCGCGCACGTCGACCATGGAAAAACCACCCTTGTCGACCAATTGCTCCGGCAATCCGGCTCCTTTCGCGACAATCAGCGCGTCGCCGAGCGCGCCATGGATTCCAACGACCTCGAAAAGGAACGCGGCATCACCATCCTTGCCAAGGCGACCTCGGTCGACTGGAAGGATACCCGCATCAATATCGTCGACACTCCCGGCCACGCCGATTTCGGGGGCGAGGTCGAGCGCATCCTGTCGATGGTCGATTCGGCCATCGTGCTGGTCGACGCCGCCGAAGGGCCGATGCCGCAGACCAAGTTCGTCGTCGGCAAGGCGCTCAAGGTCGGCCTGAAGCCGATCGTCGTCATCAACAAGATCGACCGTCCGGACGCCCGCCATGTCGAGGTGGTCAACGAAGTGTTCGACCTGTTTGCGGCGCTCGACGCCACCGACGAGCAGCTCGACTTCCCGATTCTGTACGGTTCAGGCCGTGACGGCTGGGTTTCGGAAAATCCGGAAGGCCCCAAGGATCAGGGCCTGGCGCCGCTGTTCGACCTGGTCATCAAGCATGTGCCGGCGCCGACCGTGCATCCCGGCCCGTTCCGCATGATCGGCACCATCCTGGAAGCCAATCCGTTCCTAGGCCGCATCATCACCGGCCGCATCGAGTCAGGCACGCTGAAGTCCAACCAGCCGGTCAAGGTGCTGCACCATGACGGCACGCTGGTCGAAACCGGCCGTATTTCCAAGATCCTCGCTTTCCGCGGTCTCGAACGCCAGCCGATCGAAGAAGCCCAGGCGGGCGACATCGTCGCCATTGCCGGCCTCTCGAAAGGCACCGTTGCCGACACGTTCTGCGATCCGGCGGTGAGCGAGCCGCTGCATGCGCAGCCGATCGATCCGCCGACCGTGACCATGTCGTTCCTGGTCAACGATTCGCCGCTGGCCGGCACCGAGGGCGACAAGGTGACCAGCCGCGTCATCCGCGACCGCCTGCTGCGCGAGGCCGAAGGCAATGTCGCGCTGAAGATCGAGGAATCGCCCGACAAGGATTCGTTCTTCGTCTCGGGCCGGGGCGAATTGCAGCTGGCCGTGCTGATCGAAACGATGCGCCGCGAAGGCTTTGAAATCGCCGTGTCGCGTCCGCGCGTCGTCATGCAGAAGGGCGAAAATGGCGACCTGCTCGAGCCGGTCGAGGAAGTCGTCATCGACGTTGATGAGGAACATGCCGGCATCGTCGTGCAGAAGATGTCGGAGCGCAAAGCGGAGATGGTCGAGCTGCGTCCGTCCGGCGGCAACCGCCAGCGCATCGTCTTCCACGCGCCGACGCGCGGCCTGATCGGCTACCAGTCGGAACTGTTGACCGACACGCGCGGCACCGCCGTGATGAACCGGCTGTTCCATGCCTATGAGCCCTACAAGGGCGAATTGCCGGGCCGCACCAACGGCGTGCTGATCTCCAACGAGCAGGGCGAGGCGGTGGCCTACGCCATGTGGAACCTGGAAGACCGCGGTCCGATGGTCATCGATCCCGGCGTCAAGGTCTATCAGGGCATGATCATCGGCATCCATTCCAGAGACAACGATCTCGAAGTGAACGTGCTCAAGGGCAAGAAGCTGACCAACATCCGCGCCGCCGGCAAGGACGAGGCGGTCAAGCTGACGCCGCCGATCCGCATGACGCTGGAGAAGGCCTTGGCCTGGATCCAGGACGACGAACTGGTCGAGGTGACGCCGAAGACAATCCGTCTGCGCAAGCTCTATCTCGACCCCAACGAGCGCAAGCGCTTCGAGAAGTCGGCCAAGGCGGTCGGCGCGGCGTAAGTTCGCCATTTTTCCAACAACCGAGAGGGGCGGAGCAAACCAGTGCTCCGCCCCTTTTCGTTCATCCACCGGCAGCTGAAATGATGGCTTCGCGGTCGGGTTCGCCGACGAGATCGATACGGATCGTCATGGCCTCGCGGGCCGGCTTGCGCAGGGCCCTCGCCCCGTCCCGGCCAAGGATCAGCAATCGCTTCTCCTCCAGCGCTTGAAGCCGTGATCGCGAGATGCCGAGTTCGCCGGCGAGCAAACGGTCGAGCCGCAGCGATGTCGGCATTTCGAGCCCAAGCTGGAGTTCCAACATAGTTGCGGTTTCCCTGGTGTCGCCGAGCCTGCGCTTGTGAACGGCGACATCGGGGAATTCCTCGACGCGCCCCACTTGATTTCGCAGCGCGATGACGTTGAAAGCATAACGCCGGGCGAGCGCCGGATCGTTGCTTTCCAGTGCTTGCAGCAGCGTCGGGTCGATGTCGCGGCGGTTGCAGCGCTCGAAAATGCCGAAATTCCAGAAATTGTCGCAGTCGACGCAGCGATAGATCAGCCACACGTCGATGCGTTTGCCGTTGGCGTTGACGCGGAATTTTCCGCTGCTGCAATAGGCTTTTACAGTGCCGCAGCGATTGCAGTTGATGAGCGGTCGAGGTGGGGTTTTGGGTACGATCGCCCAGTGGATGCGTAGAAGTCCAGACATGCCGATAAGCCCTTCCGTCGGGAAGTTCATCAGGTCGGCGATGTCGAGATGCCCATGCGGGCGCGGCGTGGCGGTCGCTTGCTATGATCGGAAATCAGATGTCACGGGCGGCAGCGCGCGACAACGGTTCAGCAGTGCCAAACCGGTCTCGAACCGCCGCCCAGAAGAACACATGAACATGAAAACAGACACCACGAATGCGGTGTCATGCCTTGTGTCGGGGGAGTTGACGAGACCGGTGGCTACGTAGGCAAAGTGAAGCTCAAAATTGTTTCGCGGCGGCCTTTCTAGCCGCGAGATACCGGACCGACAAGCGCCTTTTTGTCGGTGCTACCGCAGCCGAGCCACTTGCGCTAATGTCTGATATCGAAGGTTTTCAACAGAGACCCCGGCCATGCACCTCACCTCGCTCCTCATCTTCGCCGCCGCTCTTTTCGTTGCCGCCGGTTCACCCGGTCCGTCGATCGCGGCGCTCGTCGCGCGCGTCATCTCGAAAGGCTTTCGCGACGTGTTCCCGTTCCTGCTTGCCATGTGGATCGGCGAGGGGATCTGGCTGTCGCTGGCGGTGTTCGGGCTGGCCGTCGTGGCACAGACCTTCCATTTCGCCTTCGTCATCGTGAAATGGGTCGGCGTTGCCTACCTCGCCTACCTCGCCTGGAAGATGTGGACCGCCCCTGTCGATGCGAAAGAAGGCGAGATGCCGCGCGAGGATTCTCCGGCAAAGCTGTTCTTCGCCGGCATGGCGGTGACACTCGGCAACCCCAAGATCATGATGTTCTACCTGCCGC
>NZ_RZRQ01000610.1:0-1814 GCF_003997785.1 Mesorhizobium sp. M7D.F.Ca.US.004.01.2.1
GAAAGGACAAAATCAGTTGCCTAAACTCATCGCAGGTGCCACGTTCCAGGACGGAATCGAGGTCATTGAACTGAAGCCACAGAGCGCCGCTTGATCAGCCTCGTCACCCAAATTCCAGCATAGCTCGCACCAATGCTTCGCACGGGTCACCACGTTTTAGAGCAACCGGCGCTCTGATCTGGATCGCCCCGCCACCGCAGATGGCCAGATCACCACTACGCCGTCGGCGAAGCAGGTGAGGCGAGGCTTCGACGAGGCGTCTTCGTTCTCGCACTCGTCTAAGGAACGCGACGAGGATGGTTAGCGCAGAAAGCTGAGGACGTCACGCGAAACGAACGCTCTATTGGCGCCCTCCCAGTCCGGGGGAACCTCGCGCAGGATTGGAGCGACGGGGGTGATTGAGTGCTCCTTCTTGGAGGGAGAGCCTCATGGGAATGGGAAGGGAATTCATATTTGTCAAAGTATGGAAAGATATCACACAGAGAGAATTGAGCCTCAATGGATTATGCAAAACTACTGACGAATGGCGTCGGGGCGTGGTTGAACTTCGAGGCAGCATGCGGGCGCACAAGCCTGTTCAGCGAAAAGTACATGGCGCACCCCATCGGCCAAATCCTAAACGGTGCAAGTGGCGGCAGAACTGTTGCAGAATATAAACATCCTGTCCTCGCGCCGCAGATGAGCGCCAGGGGTCGACGTCCTGAGCTAGATTTCGTGGTTCTGGATACTGAGGGGAAGGTGGCCCTCGCAGTTGAGTCAAAATGGATTGGTCGAACGACCCCTTCCGTTGAAAAGATTTTCTGGGATCTGATCCGCCTTGAGATGCTTGCGAACCGTGGCATCCGGTGCCTCTTCCTTTTAGGCGGCAAGCGAAAGAGCCTCGAACAGCTGTTTGAGCATACCGCATTCGATGCTAAGGACAATCGCGGAATGTGGTGTCCGCTTTTGCGGTGGGACAACAACGTCCAACACAACACGACGCTTGGCCCAACCGTTGAAGCAAGGCGGCTGATGCTTCGCAAGCTGTTTAGGGACTTCCAGACGTTTCAGTTTCCTCACGCGGTGGTCAGCAGGCGCACCGCACCGTTTCCCGCAGATCCGAATTCTTCGACGTTTCAGGTCTACGCTTGGGAAATTAAGTCGCCCGCCAACCGGATGCCATTTCAGCCACGAAATTCCGCGCAGTACCATCAGAACGCAAAGCCAGAGGACGACGAGTAATCCCGCGACGGCGCGCCTCTTGCGCAATCTGGTTCATTCGATACTTATTATACGGTCGGAGGAAGGTAGTGGGTGCTACCAGTTTGACGTCAGGTCACGCTGGGCCGTGAGGCCTCCGGTTCGAGTCCGGACTCCTCCACCCTCTAACACGGTTGCATGACAACCGATGGAAGGAAGACGTGAGATCACATCCCTCCGCGCCGCCGCACGCGTTAGTTTCAAGCGCGACGACATGGCCGAACTTTGGCTGAGGCAACCTCCGCGAGACCTGGGTAGTGCCCCACCTCTATCAGACCTCGTGTTTCGGCAGGAGCTTGGATCTCCATCGGCTCCCCGGCTCCCGGGCGGCCCCCGGTTCGCCAAGGGGTCGGAACAAGAACCGTTCCCGCAGACACGCTAAGGTCGAACGAAGCGCGAACACGCGCATAGATCTGTAGATGAAGCCACTGGGCTGGTTGAAAGCCTCCGGCCGATGGCGAACCAATTCCCTTGGAATTTAGTGTGCCGAGGGAGAAGGCGAGTGGGTAGAAGACGGCTTGTCAGTTCAAAGGAAGCGGCGATACTTCTGGGCATAGCGACGGACGAGGATAGTC
>NZ_RZRQ01000611.1:0-1730 GCF_003997785.1 Mesorhizobium sp. M7D.F.Ca.US.004.01.2.1
GCATCGAAGGGCGATCAGGGCCTTGCCAAAGTCTCCGCCCAACAGCTACTCGAGGCCTCCCTTCGCATGCGACCCGACCGTCTGTTGCTGGGCGAGTTGCGCGGCGCTGAAACCTTCGCGTTTCTCCAGGCGATCAACACCGGTCACCCGGGTTCGCTTACCACCGTTCATGCCAACTCGGCCCGGTCCGCCTACGAGCGGCTGGCGCTCATGGTCATGCAGGGCAGCTCAGGCCTCTCACGAGGCGAAATCCTCGACTACCTGCGCGAGGTCATTCCGGTGGTCGTCCAGATGGTCCGCACCGAGGGCGGACGACGCGCCATCAGCGAGATCAAGTTCACCAAGGCGGAGACAATCTAGCGAGGCCGTCCATGCAGAAAGTCGCAACAGCAATTTTCATGGTGCTCGTGGCGATGGCCCTGGGCGTCCTGTTCTTCACGGTCGCCTATGCCGCGATTGATTGGTACAGGACTGGCTCCCACGTCCTGTTTGACCAGCTGAACGCCAATCCTTTGCCAGTTGTTGGTCTGGCCTGGGCTGACGTGACCGCGAGAACTTTTGACCGGATGCAATACGCCGTTGCAGCGGGAGCATTAGGGTTTCTTTTGCCACTGGTCAGCTTGTTTCTCATGCGTCCGAGAAAGCGCAATGACTCTCGCTTCATGACCATGAGCGACGTATCAAAAACCGGCCTGACGAAAGTGGGCGGCGTCTTCGTTGGTCGAGCCGGCGGTAGGCTTGCCGAAATTCTGTCGCCCGGCCGCGATCAGCGCTCCGGCAAGATCCACTTGACGCAGCGCAAGCTGATTGGTGGCAAGAAATTGTGGATTGATGGCGATGATGTCGGTGGCTTTGTCATAGGGCCGCCGCGCTCCGGTAAAGGCACGTCTCTCATCATCCCGAACGCCCTGACCTGGCCGCATTCGCTTGTGGTTCTCGACCTGCGGGGCGAGACCTATGCGGCAACTGCCGGCTACCGTTCAACCATGAGCCGTGTGGTGCGTTTCGCGCCGGCTGATCCGGACGGCAATACCGCATGCTACAATCCGATGGACTTCATCTCGCTGGATTCGGCGCAGCGCGACATCGACCTTCGCAATATCGCAGCGGCGCTGTTTCCGCGCCCCCCTTCCAACGCAGATCCCTACTGGGTCAACGATGCCCGCCTTCTTTTTACCGGCATCGCGTCCTTCGTCATGGAATCGCCTGCGATCCCGAACCAGAAGAAGACCTTCTCTACAATCCTCGAGATCATGAATGGCGCCGAGCAGCCACTCCTAGAGTTCATCGGCTCGCTGCGCGAGGAACGCCGCCGCGAATGTTCGCATTTCACGCTGCAAACCCTGTTGCCGTATTTCGAAATGTCCGAGCGGCAGTTTTCCGGAATCTACGCCGGCGTCCGGACCGGCATGGCCCCCTTTCTAAACGAGCGCCTGATGCGAGCTACCTCGCGCAGCACGTTCGATATTCGCAAACTCAAGCGCGACCGGATCTCTCTTTATCTCGACGTACGGCGCGAGCAGATCACGTCACTTGGACCATTGTTCAACGTCCTGATCACACAGATGATGAACTTCATGTCGGAAACCATGCCGCGTCCGGACGAGCATCCGGTGCTTGTGCTGCTCGACGAGTTTCAGAACCTCGGCAAGCTCGAGAACGTGACCGAAATGGCGAGCGTGCTTGGCGGCAACGGCGTTTCCATGTGGTTTTTCGTACAGTCTCTGAAG
>NZ_RZRQ01000612.1:0-1721 GCF_003997785.1 Mesorhizobium sp. M7D.F.Ca.US.004.01.2.1
GCGTTGTAGTGGACGCCTTTCTGGAAACGAGCGAGCCGGGGATATTCGCGGCCGGCGACATTGCGCGGTGGCCTGATCCCCACAGTGGCGAGAACATTCGGGTCGAGCATTGGGTGGTTGCAGAGAGGCAGGGGCAAACAGCGGCCCTCAACATGCTTGGCCATCGGGAGAAATTCGCGGCCGTGCCGTTCTTCTGGAGTCGGCATTACGATGTTCCCATCAACTATGTCGGCCATGCCGGGCAATGGGATGAGATCGCGGTCGATGGAGACATCACAGCCAAGGATTGCCTGCTCCGCTTCAAGCGCGAAGGACGTACGCTGGCTGTTGCTTCGATCTTCCGCGACATCGAAAGTCTCGAGGCGGAGACGGAAATGGAGCGCCAAATGGCAACCTAGCAGGCGCTCTTGGGCACCGCGAGAACGCAACCAGCATGGCGCAGCGCTGCAGTCGTCGTTACCGAAAGGAGTTCGACTTATGTCCATAATGCAACAGGAACTTATCAACGATATGCGCACGGTTGCGCCCGCTCAGCATTATTCAAAGATCGTCGAGTTCGCCAAGGAGGTTGCCGAGGAAGCGTCCGATGATACGCCGACTTCGGTTGAAATCTTCTCGGACGGCGGCCACTGGTACTGCCGGGTCCGTCGCGGCGATGAAAAGACCCGGCCGATGGGTCCTTATACCAAACAACAGGCTGAGCGGATCCAGGAAGCTCGGAGAATATTGATCGCCAAAAGAGGTACCGCTCGGATCATGTTCGAGTAGCGAGAGGACCTTCACGATCATGCCGGCCGGAGCACTTCTCACGACAGTGATCGTTCATCATAGAGATTTTTGAAACGTTGCAGGTAGCCCTTCGGCATTTGAGGTTGCCGCATTGTGAAGCCGCGTTTCGCGGCAGGACGTCCGTTGACGTTTTCCCCCAGCCGGGCCGGCATCATCTCCAACCGTGGAAGGAAAGCCCAATGGGTTACAAGTCAATCGTTCTCAATCTCGACATCGACGGAATGGTCACTCCTGTAATCAAGCTTGGTGTCGATCTGGCCCAGCGCTTCGATGCGCGCCTGATAGGTCTCTCGGCTGCCGACGTTCCTCCGCCCGTCGTGATGGAAGGAGGAGTGGCCTTCGAAGGCGAGAGCATGATGCACCAGCGGAAGAACATCGAGCGACGAATTGAGGACCTCCGCGCGGAGTTCGAAGCTCTTGCTGGCGCAACGGTTGATACAGAATGGCGTGGGGCTGTGGGCAATCCGACCCGCTTGCTAATCGACTCGGCCCGCGTGACCGATCTCATTGTCACGGCGTTGCCCGAGGGCGCCTCTTCTGGCAACGTTCATCGTTCCACCGATCTCGGCAGCCTGATCCTTCAGGCAGGGCGGCCTGTCTTTGTCGCCTCGACCAACCAGGAAAATATCCGCATCAACAATCTTGTCGGATGGAAGGACACGCGTGAAGCCAGGCGTGCGGTTACCGATGCTATGCCCTTTTTGCAAATGGCTCAGGCGGTTCGTGTCATTACGATCGACAATGATGCAACCGATGAAACCTGGAACGGTCTGAACGATGTTTGCCTTGCTTTCCTTTCACGGCGTAAAGGCGAAGGCCGAAGTTTTTCCGGAAAAATCCGATGGCGGAACGATCGCCGATGTGGCCGACGCGATGCATGCGGATCTGATCATATCCGGCGCCTACGGCCACAGCAGGTTCAGGGAGTGGAT
>NZ_RZRQ01000613.1:0-1697 GCF_003997785.1 Mesorhizobium sp. M7D.F.Ca.US.004.01.2.1
CCCATCGACCAGTCGAGGGTGATGCCGAAACGGTCGACCGTTACGCCTGCCTTGCGGCATTGCTCGTGCACCTCGCCGATCGCCGCCACGGTGCGGTCGACGCTTCTGAAGCCGATATGGGCGTGCTGCATGACACGCTTTTCAGCCGCCGCCTTGCGCTTCCACGCGGCCTCGGACGGCATCCCGGTCTCGGTAAGGAAGCGGCAGCTGCCGAGGCACCAGTCGCGCGCCATGGTGCGTCCTTCGGCGAGGAGGTCGGCGCCAGGCTTGAGGCGCGGGTCGATGAGTGCGGGGGCGATTTCAGCGGTCATGATGTTTGCTGTCGGCCTTGGCAATGAAACGACGAATGATGGCGGCAAAACCTTCGGGGTCGGCGAGGGGATGAAAATGCGCACCGGGAACTGAAACAAACCGGGCACCCGGTATCGCAGCGGCGATCGCCTCTGAAAGGGCTGATGGCGTCAGGATATCGCCGGCGGCCGCAATCACCTGGACCGGGGCGTCGATGCGCTGCAGATCGTCAAGGCGGTCGTGGTCGAGCAGCATGCGCACGCGCGCGGCGCTCACCGTCAACGGCGCCAGGGTGCGGGGGGCGGCGGTGACGGCAGCTTCAAGCTGCCCGGCATTGGTATCAAGGTAGGACGGCTCGTGGCAGAGCACATGGCCTAGGCGCTGGTAGGTCTCGGCTAGGCCGGCCTCCAGCAGCTCGGCGCGGGCGCTGAAGAGCGTGCGGAAACGGCTGTCGGCGCGCGCCCAGGAACTACTGATCGTATAGCTCAGGCCGAGTTCCGCATGATCGAGCGCCAGCACCTGCGCGATGGCGCCACCGGTGGAATGCCCGACAATATGGGCGGGCCCGCCCGTCTGCACCAGGAGGCCGGCAATGTCGCTGGCGATCAGGGGAATGGAGCAGGGGCTTTCCGGGCGATCGCTGCGGCCGGCGCCGCGATGGTCGGTGACGATGATGCGATGGTCGGCCTCGAGCAGGCGTACCACACCAGCCCAGAATCTTCCGTCACCGCCGAGCCCCGGGATGAGGATGAGGCGCGGGCCATGGCCGCCTGATGTCTCGTAGTGGATGCGGCAGCCATCGGCGGCGGTGAAGAAGGGCATCAGTGACGGCCCTCCCTGTCGAGCAACTCGCCAAGCGCCGCGACGAGGCTGAGCGCGGTCAGCGCCGAAGTCTTGGGATTGCCGGGCGAGGGCGCGTTGACGAGGCGGAAGGAAGCGCTGCCGGCGGAGCTCTCGACCTCGATTTCATGCGTGTTGCCGGTGGCTCTCGGATCGGCAACCACGCTAACGGTGACCTTGTCGATGCCTGCCGCGAGCGCCACGGCGAAGGCGGCGTTGAGGTTTTTCGGATAGAGTTTTGCCGCTTGCGCGGGCGTGCCCTCGAAGAGCGATACTGCTTCGTGCTCGGCTGACAGGCCAAGGGCGGCAAGCTCGGCTCTCCAGGCTGCCTGCGGCTTGCGCGAGGTGTAGCGCACCCGCGCCTCGGGAAGGGCCGCTATCGCCCTGAGATAGTCGAGGCCGCCCAACGCGCCTGACGGCAGGATCAAGCGCGCGCCGCTGTTGCGCGAAGCATCGGTCAATCGGGCGGCAAGTATCGGATCGGAGAACGCACCGATCGAAGCGATCATGGTCGGGATGCCGGCGTCGAGAAGCGCCGGCACATAGGCGGCGACTGCCTGCTGGCT
>NZ_RZRQ01000614.1:0-1696 GCF_003997785.1 Mesorhizobium sp. M7D.F.Ca.US.004.01.2.1
GTTCAACACCGACGTGTTCGCGTTCGCTCAGGTCTGCATGCTCTCCGAATTCTCGACTTGGAAAGCTCTGAGTCTTTCGAAAGATCGCCTTTGCGGCTTCCCCGATCCTAATGGCAGTCGATAAGCGCGCACTCATTAAAGATCCATTGATGTAAACTGGCTCTGGAGCTTGACCTGAGATATTGCAAGAACGCAATCGCTTAGGCTAGGTGGCACGGAACTACAACCTAACGACAATTTAGAGTTGAGTTAGCTGCCGGCGACCTGTTTTTCTTACCTCTTTGTGGCGCGAATGCTATTTGGTTGCGATCCTTATTATCTGAGCCAAGATCTCTAGAACTGCGGGGCATCCGCGCGAGCTTGCCGGGCTATGTCAGCTCGTTTGCATTCAAATGCTGGCGTCCGGCTAATGAGCAGACTGTCCGGCTTCAGGAACTCCCGGAAGGTGGATCAACGACCGGAATGAGGCGCATAGCCGCCATTCGTCCGTGAACTCGCCTATATCCGCACCAGGTCAAATGCGACCGTTCCATGGGTCGCATTTTGTTCGTTTAGCCAGTTCGGCAAGCAGAGTAGACGTCACGCCTCAGCGGCACGCCACCGCCCTCACGCGTCAACCCGCTTCCCTCGCTTGCGCTTGCCGCCCCTCGCCTCCACCGCCTTCTCCATCTGCCGCTTCAGCTCGTCCTTGATATCCACCGTCTCGTTCATCAAAGCGTCGATCTTCAGGAAATCGAGCACGCGGTATTTCGACACCGCCGGGCGAGCCAGGATATCGGGGCGGCACTGCTTCAGCTTGTTGGCGATGATCGACTGCATCATCAATTGGGTGGCGCCGTCAGGCCGGCTGAGGTCAATGCGTGTCTCGGGCATTAGCCGAAAACGACAAGGCGCAGCGATATTTTTCATGAACGTGTCGCAAAGGCCCCGCGCAGTCCGTCCTCTGACGGAAGAAGGAGAGCACCATGCGAAAACTTATCGTCACCGAATTCATCAGCGTCGATGGCATTGCCGAGGTCGAGAAGCTGCCCAGCGTGATCTGGAACGACGCGATGAACAGGTTCAAGGAAGACGAGCTTGCTGATAGCGGCGCCATGCTTTTGGGGCGCACGACCTATGAGATATTTACCGGCTCCTGGCCCAAGGAAACCGGAGATTTTGCCGACCGGTTCAACGCGCTGCCGAAATATGTCGCCTCGACCAGCCTGAAGGCGCTCGACTGGAAGCCGGCCGAATTGCTGAAGGGACCGCTGCCGGAAGCGGTCAGAACCCTGAAGCAAGGCAGTGGCGGCAACATTTATGTGCATGGCAGCCTCAGCGTCGCGCAGGAATTGCTGCGCCATGGCCTGGTCGACCGCGTCAGGCTGCTCAGCTATCCAGGCACCGTCGGCCAGGGCAAGCCGCTGTTCCCAGTCGGCGAGCCGGTCTCGCTCGAATTGATTTCGGCCACGCCGCTCAGCAACGGCGTTGTGGCGCTGGAGTATGCGCCGGTGGCGGCTAAGTCGTAATCGGTTGGAGCCTTTCAGATCGAATGGGGAGATGCATCCTCACCCGACCTGCTTGCCCCGTCTCCCCTTGATGGCGGCGCTATTCCTCGCCTCCACCGCCTTCTCCACCTGCCGCTTCAGTTCGTCCTTGATATCCACCGTCTCGTTCATCAGCGCGTCGATCTTCAGGAAATCGAGGACCCGGTATC
>NZ_RZRQ01000615.1:0-1685 GCF_003997785.1 Mesorhizobium sp. M7D.F.Ca.US.004.01.2.1
CTGGGCAAGCTGTTCGCTAGGATCCGTTTTCTTCGCCTCGCGGCGCGCTTCCACGCCCTCCACAACAACGATCGACGGAGTGGAACGCACGGCCGCGATCAGGACACGCATGATCTCACGCCCGCTGCCGTCGCCATGCGCATGAACGATGCGACGCCGGCTGTGTGCGGCCTCCAATCCGAGGCGTAGCGACCCTGTCGACATACGGTCGAAGGGGACCCCGAGACTCGCAAGGCCTTCGATCGCACTGGGCGCGGCCTGGAGGATGCGTTTTGCCATGCGTCTGTCGCAGAGCCCGTCGCCGGCGGCAAGCGTGTCAGCCAGGTGCTGCGCCGCATCATCGTCATGACCGAGGCTCGCGGCCAGACCACCCTGTGCCCAGGTGCTCGACGTGTCAGCTCCCAGCAGCGTCCTGGACAGAACAAGCACTGGCTCAGGTGCCAGATGAAGCGCGGTCATCAGCCCGGCGATGCCGCCGCCGATGATAATTGGCCGCCCGAAGAAGCTGCGGACATCGGTGCTCAAAGTGCGAGCATCCGTTCGACCGCAAGCCGCGCGCGCCCAGCGATCGCGGGCTCGATGGTTACGATATGGCGATTCTGCTCGAGCGCAGCTCGAATGTTGGCGAGCGTTATCCGCTTCATGTGCGGGCACAAATTGCAGGGACGGATGAACTCGATCCCGGGATGCTGAAGTGCGACATTGTCGCTCATCGAGCATTCCGTCATCAACACGACGCGTGGCGGCTTTTGCCTCTCGACATAGTCGGACATGGCAGCGGTCGAACCCGAAAAGTCGGCCTCCGCTACCACTTCCGGTGGGCATTCGGGGTGAGCAAGCACTACGATGCCGGGATGTGCTTGACGCAATTCGCGAATGTCGGAGGCAGCGAAGCGCTCATGCACCTCACAATGACCTTTCCAGGCCAGGATCTCGACATTCGTCTCGGCGGCGACGTTCTTGGCCAGGTATTCGTCCGGCAGCATGATGACGCGCGGCACGCCAAGCGATTCCACCACCGCACGCGCATTACCCGAGGTGCAGCAGATATCGGACTCGGCCTTCACGGCAGCAGATGTGTTGACATAGGTGACGATCGGCACGTTCGGGATGCGCTGACGCATCAGGCGCACGTCCTCGGCGGTAATGGACTCCGCCAGCGAACAGCCTGCGTTCAGGTCGGGGATGAGGACCGTCTTCTCGGGGTTGAGCAGCTTCGCTGTTTCGGCCATGAAATGCACGCCGGCCAGCACAATGACATCGGCCTCGGTTTCGGCCGCCTTGCGGGCAAGCGCCAGGCTGTCACCGACGATGTCGGCGACACAATTGAAGATCTCAGGCGTCTGGTAGTTATGTGCCAGGATGACGGCATTGCGCTCCCGCTTCAGCGCTAGAATGGCATCGATGTCGTCAAGAAAGGTCGACCATTCGATCGTGGGAATAACCCGCCGAACGCGATCGTACAGGGAAGCGGCCGAAGGCAGGATGGCGCTCATCGAGCCTCCAGTTATAGTCTACGTGATTATAATGCTTTATAATCGTTGTGACTATAAGGATGTCAAGCCCGCGCAAGCGGCAATTTTGTCCCGGCCACGGGCCGCTCGTCGAGAATGTCGTGGCGGAAGCGGTAGAGCTGCGCCGGCCGGCCGCCGGCTTCGGCGGTCGTCTTCCCGGTCTTCTCAACC